>NZ_JBSFMS010000019.1:0-78506 GCF_053599675.1 Streptomyces sp. NPDC000880
ACGGCCGCCTTACGGCCGGACGAGTGTAGGCCGATCAGCCCACCGAAAGACCCGTAGGCCAAACAGACGAATCACACCTAATTCCTGATAGACCCTTGCCTGGCCCCAGAGGGTGGTGCGGGTGTGCCAGGCGAGGGCGCCGGATTCGTCGATGAGTTCGCTGGGGGTTCCGACGAGGTCGGTGGCGATGGCGAAGAAACGTTCGTCGATCACGTCCTGGGGCGCGTCTGCCGTGAGGATACGTTCGGTCTGGGCCAAGGGGGCGCAGACCGAGGTGGTCCCAGGTGAGGGCTACGGGATTCGGCAACTCGGGCGAGATCGTGGTCTGTTCGCACAGTGCCGTGCCGTCCCAGGTGAACAGCACCTCTTCGCAGACCGTTTCGCCGTCGTCCGCCAGGCGCAGTTTTGCCGTGCGCCGGCCCAGCGGGTCGTAACGGTAGCGCCACAGCGTTCCGTCGGGAGTGGTTACCGTAGGTGGCGGCGCGGCCGTCGACCAGTTCTGTCTTGATCCGCCCGCGGCGGTCGTACTGTTGAAGTGCTCTCCGGGCTGAAGGACGGAGCACTGGCCAAGATCAGAGGTAGAAACCGTAGGACAAGAGGTGACGGCCAGACCAGACGCCCTCATTCGCTGCCCCGCCCTGATGCCGAAGGCGAGCGTGTCCGGGACTCTGAAGGTGCCTGACGGATTCCATCCACTGTCAAGCCAGGACGCCGGGTCGTACCGATCCGGTTCTGGTTGCCTTTGCTGGTGAGCTTCGAGGGGCCCGGCATGGTCGGCAGCTCCTGCCCGACGACGCCCGCGCGGTCCTCACCGCGTGCGACACCGTCGGCAAGGCATGCGCGCCAAGGAATGCGAACACCACGCCGACATGCACGACCACCGCCGTGTCTGCGCGGAAGCCTGCCGCCGCTGCCAGACAGCCCGCAATGACCTCCGCACCTCCCTGGGCTGGCACACCCTCCGGCGCGCCGGTGCCTCGCTGCGGGCGGGTGCGCCGACGCCATGGCCCTTTCCGTTGTGACCATGTCCCTTCGGAAAAGGGCCAGTTCATTACTGCACTTCATTCCGGTCACCGCGCGGCAGCCGCCAGTCGCGTTCCACCTTGGTTGTTGCGCATGCGCGCCCCAGATATTGGCGTGATGTTTGCCACTGGAGCGGCGGGGAGCCGCCAGGACGAGCCGCTACGATCACGGCATGGTCACGGCCTGGTCGTCCTCCCGCATGTCGCGGGCCCGCTCGTCGGCGGGCCCGCTGCACGTGCTGTGGGTGGCGATGACGCTGTTCGCCTTCGTGTACGCGCACGGCGTGAGCGCCGAAGGCGTCACCGGCCATCTCCACGCAAGCGCGACCGCGGTGGACGCCTTTCACGGCCACGCGGTCGAGGACGCGCCGGTGGAACACCACGGTGGTGGTCACGGCCCCTCCCATCCGGCTCACGAGTGCGTGCCCGGCCAGCCGCAGGAGACGCCTGCTCTCGATGCCCCCGGTGCCTGTGCCCTCGTAGAGGAGGGCACTTCCCCGGCGCCGCGACCTGCTCTGGTCGCCTTCGGTGAGGTGGCGTCGGCCAAGCAATTGCCGAGCACGTCGATAAGAGCCACGGTTCTGCAGATCTAGGATCCGGCGACTCTTCGCCGGCCCTCGACGCCTTCCCGTCCGACACGACTCCGGGACAGCCCACCGCGGCTGTGGGCGCGGTGCGGCCGGCTATCGCCGCAACCTGCCTCGCCCAATCGCGCCACGGCCCACTGCGAGGCAGGTTCCTGCGGCGTTGCCTTTGACACTGCCCGCCCCGCCCGCCGTTTTGGTGCGCCTCATGGTGCACGACGGCAGCTTGCGGAGGAACTGTGCTGTCGCCGTCCCGCATTCGCCCACTCCCCGCTGCCTCACCTGTGCAGTGCCGGCTGCTCGCCCTGCTCCTGAGCGGGCTGCTCCTGAGCGTGCTCGACTGTGCACTGCTGCTGCACGAGCCCGGCCATGCTCACGGCTCGGTCCGTACGGCCTCCGGCGCCCAACAGGATGCCGAGCAGGTGCCGCCTGCTGCGGCACCTGCTGACTCCTCCTGCGTACCGACCGCTTTGGATATGGAGTCGGCCGGACGGCAACAGGCGCGTACGCCGGTGTCCGCTGCGGTTACGAACCAAGCGCCAGCGACGCGCACCGCGGCACCCGGTGGAATTTCCCGGCCCGCGGTCGGGGAGGTACCAAGAGCCACATCCGGCCGCTTCACGCTGTGCGCCTTGTGCCGGTGGAGGACGTAGGCCATGCCCTTTTGAGCCGCAGCATGCCGCGGCCGTCGCCCCTGCCCCGGAGACCGGGCCACCGGTCCGGGACGGGCGGCGTGCGAGAGATCCGCACCCGACGCGCCATTCACCGAAGGATGAGAGCCGACTGATGCACTCTCCGAACACCACCCCCCTCACCAAGCCCGGCCACGCCGCCTTGTCCGGACTGGTCGGCAACACTCCCCTCCTGCACGTCAGCGAGCCCTTTGCTCCTGCGGGGCAGGGCTTCTGGGCAAAGCTGGAAGGCTTCAACCCCGGCGGCATCAAGGACCGGCCCGGCCTGCACATGGTCGAACGCGCCCGCGCCCGAGGCGACTTGAAGCCCGGGGCGAGGATCATCGAGTCCACCAGCGGCACCCTCGGCCTCGGCCTGGCCCTCGCGGGCATGGTCTACGGCCACCCGGTCACCCTGGTCACCGACCCGGGCCTGGAGATGTCCATGACCCGCCTGCTGACCGCTTACGGCGCCCAGGTCAACGTCGTCTCCGAAGCCCACCCCACCGGTGGCTGGCAGCACGCCCGCCGCGACCGCGTCACCCAGTTGATGCGGCAGCACCCAGATTCCTGGTGCCCGGACCAGTACAACAACCCCGACAACACCGCCGCCTACACCCCGCTCGCCCTGGAACTCGCCACGGAACTGGGCCACATCGACGTACTGGTGTGCAGCGTCGGCACCGGCGGCCACTCGGCGGGAGTCTCCCGCGTTCTGCAGCAGCTTTACCCCGGCCTGAGGCTCGTGGGCGTGGACACCATCGGCTCCACCATTTTCGGCCAGGCTGCCCGGCCGCGCCTGATGCGCGGGCTCGGATCCAGCATCTATCCCCGCAACGTCGCCTACGACAACTTCTCCGAGGTGCACTGGGTCGCCCCGGCCGAAGCGGTATGGGCCTGCCGGCAGCTGGCCGCCTCGCATTACGCCACGGGCGGGTGGAGCGTGGGTGCGGTCGCCCTGGTCTCCGGATGGCTGGCGCGCACCCTGCCCGAGGACGCCCGTATCGCGGCGATCTTCCCCGACGGTCCGCAACGCTATCTCGGCACGGTCTACGACGACGACTACTGCGCCGCCCACGGCCTGCTGGACTCCCCGCCCGCGGCCGAACCGGAGGTGATCGGCCGCCTGGACGAGAAGGAGGTCACCCGCTGGACCCGGTGCACGAGTGTGGTCGACCCGCTCGCCCGCGCCCACGACGCGGGCGAGGGCGATCCGGCCGCCGAGGAGATGCGCGCCGAGACCGACGTGGAGGAGGACCGGTGAAGAGCACCATCGCGCAGGTCCGCACCTACGAGCGCAGTGTCCAGCTGTTGATGGTGAATCAGTTCACCATCAACCTCGGCTTCTACATGCTGATGCCGTACCTGGCCACGCACTTGGCCGGGCCTCTCGGGCTGGCCGGATGGCTCGTCGGCCTGATCCTCGGGGTGCGCAACTTCAGCCAGCAGGGCATGTTCCTGGTCGGCGGGACGCTGGCCGACCGGCTCGGCTACAAGCCGATGATCATCGCTGGGCTTGTGCTGCGTACTGCCGGCTTCGCCACCCTCGGGCTCGTCGACTCGGTGCCCGCTCTGATCGCCGCGTCCGCGGCGACGGGGCTGGCCGGGGCGCTGTTCAACCCGGCCACCCGCGCCTACCTGGCTGCGGACGCGGGGGAACGCCGGGTGGAGGCGTTCGCGTTGTTCAACGTCTTCTATCAGGCCGGCATCCTGCTCGGCCCACTGCTGGGCATGGTGCTGACCGGTGTCGACTTCCGCGTCACGTGCCTGACGGCGGCGTGCATCTTCGCGGTGCTGAGCACCGTGCAGATCCGGGCCCTGCCCGCGCGCCGGGCCGACGATGCGAAGGCCCGGCCGGACGGACAGCGGGAGAGCGTGCTGTCGCAGTGGCGGAGCATCCTGGCCAACCGGCCGTTCCTCCTGTTCTCGCTCGCCATGATCGGCTCCTACGTCATGACCTTCCAGGTCTATCTCGCGCTGCCGCTGGAAGTGCGACGCCTGGGCGGCGAAGGGGAGTTCGGCACGGCCGCGGTGGCAGCGCTGTTCGCCGTCTCGGGACTCAGCACCATCCTCGGCCAGACCAGGGTGACCGCCTGGTGCAAGGCCCGCATGGAACCGGGCCGTGCCCTCACCTGGGGTCTGCTGACCATGGGAGTCGCATTCGTACCCTTGCTGCTGGCCACCGCAGTGCCGGCCCCGAGCGCCGGAATTGGGCTGTGGCTGCTGGCGGCGATCCCGCCCGCGCTGTCCGCGCTGCTGCTGGCACTCGGCACGATGATCGCCTATCCGTTCGAGATGGACACCATCGTCCGTCTCTCCGGTAACTGCCTCGTCGCCACCCACTACGGCCTCTACAACACCATCTGCGGCGTCGGCATCACCCTCGGCAACCTCCTCACGGGCGCCGCACTGGACGCGGCCCACAATGCCGGAGTGTCCGCGCTGCCGTGGATCGCCCTGCTCCTGCTGGGCCTTGCATGCGCCGCCGCCGTGTACGGGCTCAATCGCACCGGCCGCCTCGCGTTCCCGGCGCCCGCCGCCCGGCCCGAACCCGCAACGGCCTGACGCGACCGGCCCCACGAATGCAGGGGAGGGCAACCACGCCCCGCCCTCCCCTGCACCGGCCGCGCTGAGGAGCCGGTCCCGCGGAGCTCGCCAAGGAGGCCCGTGGCGCTTCCTGTCTGCGGTCAAGGCCGGCCGGACCGTCCCATGGGCGTTGGAGGAACGCTGCATGTCGCCGATTACGTGGAACAACTCGCTGCCATCGGAAAGTCGACGTTCGAGGCCTGACAATCCTTCACGCTCGCGGTCGGTACCCTGAAGCCGTCGCGGTCCCCCACCACCTCACTCGTACGGTGAAGTTGTTCCGTCGGCGTCGGGTTGGATCACAGGATCGATCGAGATCGAGGTTGGTGCGCAGGTGCTGGTGGCGGATCGGTACCGGTTGGAGTCACCCATAGGCCGCGGCGGCATGGGCGAGGTCTGGCGGGCCACGGACGAAGTGCTGGGTCGGCCCGTGGCCGTCAAGCTGCTGCTCGGGGACGAGCCCGACTCCGAAGCGGCTGCCCGTTTCCGGCTGGAGGCTCGGACAGCGGCCCGTCTGAGCCACCCCAATATCGTGGGGGTGTTTGATTTCGGGGCGCGGGACGGCCGCTTCTATCTGGTGATGGAACTCGTCGAAGGCCGAAGCCTGGCCCAGGAGCTGGCCACTGAAGGCGCACTACGGTCGGAGCGAGTGGCCGCTGTCGCCGCCCAGACGGCCGCGGGGCTGGCCTCCGCGCACCGCACGGGAATCGTTCACCGGGACATCAAACCCGGCAACTTGATGTCCGACGCCGACGGGACGGTCAAGCTCGGGGACTTCGGGATCGCAAGGTTTGTCGACGATCCGGCCGCCGCGCTCACCACCGCCGGGCAGATCGTAGGCACCAGTCTCTATCTGGCCCCCGAGCGCGCCCTCGGGCAGCCCGCGGGCCCGGCCTCCGACATGTACTCCCTCGGATGCGTGCTCTACCACCTGCTGACGGGGCACCCGCCGTTCCAGGCCGACACCGCAACCGCCACGCTCTACCAGCACATCGATGTCCCTCCGGTGCCTCCCCTTCAGCGGGGCGCCGATCTGCCACCCGCATTCGAGAACTATCTTCTGGGGCTGCTCGCGAAGCAGCCCGAGGACCGCCCCACCGCGCGGCAAGTAGCCGACTGGTTCGGTTCGGGCGCCTGGCAGGGGCGCCCAGAACCCATGCCCGCGCCCGCGCCGGAGCCGCCCCCGGCCGCGCAGGCGTTCGGGGCCGGTCCGATGGGCGGGTCGGAGGCGGATACCGGGACCACATACATGCTGCCGCCGACTCTCGGGCAGCCGGGCGGAGGACGCCGGTCCGTCCCCGCCCAGCGGCCCAGCACCCGCGAGTTCGCCAGGCGCCGGCCGAGGGTGGCGAGTGCCGTCGCCGGTGCCGTGGCCTTCCTCGCCGCGGTTCTGATCGGCATGGCATGGTTCTCACCCGACAACAGCTCGGCGAACAGTCCCGGCGGCGAAACGTCCGCCCCACCGCATCCTGACCCGGTGCCGACACCGACGTCCGTTCCCGCTAACGCCCCAGCCGTCTCCCCCGCACCCGCCGACGGCCCCGTCGACCGGCCGAGCAGGAACGAAGAGGAAGACGACCAGAGGAAGAAGGGCAAGGGTGAGGACGCGAAGGGACGTCAAGGCGAGGAAGACTAGACCGGCGCCTTCGCTCATCCGTCTCAGCGACGCAGTCGCGACTCAAGGAATACGGTCGGCGTTACGGGTCGAGCCGCTGACCGACACGACTCCGTCGGAATGAGGGCGATGTACGAATCCACGCCTGCCTCGGCCGCCGAGAAGCCGTGGCCCGCGCAGGCCTGAGGGTGGAGCTGTACGAGCGCGCGGAGGCTGCTGGTCCCGAGGTGAGCCGCGAGGCGGAGCAGTGGGTGGTGCACCTGGTCCCGCTGCAGCTCCGCCACGCCGCGGGGAGGCCGGCGAGGTCGCTTCGGTGCTCGGCGTCGGTGAGTTGCAGCGCACTTCCGCCGTCGCCGTGACCGCCCATGCATGGCACGGCCGGCTCGACCTCGTGGAGTGAGATCGATGGCCCCGCCCTCTGGCTTCAGCGCCCTCTGGCGTCAGCCTGCGGCCGCAGCGGTGCGCGTCGCGGCACCGTCGCGGTTCTGGGATTCGGGTCCGGCGTGTGACGTGAATTCCCAGGAGAGCCTCAATAGCCTAAAAGTGGCATACCTCCCTGTTCTATGTATGTACGCACAACCGGAGCGAGGGGACATGGCCGACGACATCGCGGACGCAAGCCCACCTTATGGATTGAAGGCCAATGCGATCGGCTTCGTCGACGCGCTCGTCATCGGGCTCAACGCCACCTCCCCGGCGTACTCGCTGGCGGCGGTCATCGGCCCGATCGTGGCGCTCGTGGGTATCTACGCCCCCGGCGTGATGTTCGCGTCGTTCGTGCCGATGCTTTTGATCGCGTCGGCGTTCTTCTACCTCAACAGGGTCGATCAGGACTGCGGCACGACGTTCTCGTGGGTCACCCGGGCCATGGGGCCGTGGGCCGGCTGGCTCGGCGGATGGGCCATCGCCGTGACCGGAGTTCTCGTGGTCGGGTCGCTGGCAGACGTCGCCGTGAGCTTCGCCCTGCTCGCCTTCGGCCTCGACAGCTGGGTCGACAACGACTTTGTGCGCCAGTTGCTCACGGTGCTTCTCATCCTGGTGATGACGGCCGTGTGCGTCATCGGCATCGAGGCGTCGTCCAAGGTGCAGAACGTCCTCATCCTCGCGCAGATCGCCTTCCTGCTCATCTTCGTGGTGGTGGCGCTCTACCGCGTCTACGCCGGTACGAGCACGTTCGATTCCATTGAGCCGTCGATCGGGTGGGTGAACCCCTTCGGTGCCGGAGGCGCGGCGCTTACAGGAGGTCTGCTGCTGGGCGTGTTCATCTACTGGGGCTGGGAGTCGGCAGTCAATCTCACCGAGGAGGTCGAGGACTCCGCCACCGCTCCCGGGAAGGCCGCCGTCTGGTCGACGGTCGTGCTGCTGGTGACCTACGTGTCGGTCGGTTTCGCGGTCGTGGCCTACGCCGGAACGACCTTCCTGGCCGACAACGCCGACGAGGAGGAGTTCATCTTCGCCCAGCTCGCCGGCGAGGTGATGGGTGGCTGGGACTGGGTCCTGCTGCTGGCGGTCTCGACGTCCGCGCTGGCCTCGACGCAGACCACGATCATTCCGGCGTCGCGCACGGCGTTGTCCATGGCGCGCCGTCACGCGCTGCCTGCGCATTTCGCACACATCCACCCGCGGTTCCGCACGCCCGACGTAAGTACGTGGTGGGTCGCCGGCATCGCCATCGCCTGGTACGTCGTTGTCAACCAGATCAGCACCAACGCCCTCTTCGACTCGCTCACGGCGCTGTCGTTGCTGATCGCGTTCTACTACGCGCTCACGGGCGTCGCATGCGCGGTCTACTATCGCCGCCATCTGACCGAGAGCGTCCACAACTTCGTGCTCATCGGTCTCGGCCCGCTGGTCGGCGCCGCGCTGCTGGCGTGGCTGCTCGTGAGGTCGGTCACCGACATGTCCGACCCGGCGAACTCCTACAGCGGCACCTCGTGGTTCGGGCTCGGCCCCCCGCTCGTCATTGGCATCGGCATCGCCGTCACGGGTCTGGTTCTCATGGTCGTGTGGCGGCTGGTGTCGCCCGCCTTCTGGTCGGAACGCCCAGGTGTGGCCGACCCCGAGCTTGTCCACGGCAAGGAGTCCTGACATGTCGCTTGTCCTCGGATACGACCAGTCGCCGGGCGCGGCACGCGCATTGCGCGTCGCGATCGAGGTGTCGGCCGCGTTCGGCGAACCGCTCGTGCTGGTCTACGGTGCTGCGGCCCCGGGGCTTACCGGCGAGGAGTACAAGGCTCACTACGAGGCCATCCGCCAGGCTGGGCGCATCGGACTCGATCACGCCGTCATGGTGGCCGACGAGGCCGGCGTACCGACAACTGTCGAAGTCATCGACCAGAAGCCGGCGCAGGCGCTGCTCGACGCCGCGTCACGCCATGGGGCGAGGCTCATCGTGGTGGGCACCTGGGGCGAGAGCCCGATGCGCGGGGCGCTGCTGGGCTCGACTCCCCACAAGCTTCTGCACTTGTCGAGCATCCCGGTTCTCTGCGTGCCTCCCGAGGAATGAGCCATCCGAACGCCTGCTCAGGAAGACATCCCGAGGCCGCTCGCACAGACATGTAAGGGCCCCGGCGGCGGGGGATCCTTCATCACCGGACCACGATGCCGGGCGCGATGGCCGCCTCCAGGCGAAGCGGGGTACTGGGCCTACTGGTCAATCGGGTCACTCCGAAGTCGGGGCTCATGGCTTCTCACCCCGCAAAGGAATACCAAGTCCGGAAAAGAGTCCGGAATTGGGACACCGGCGTTCGCGGCACAGACCGAAGTGCCGGTAGAGAGCCGGAAACCGATATGCAATCGCAGGTTTGAATGAGGTTTCGTGCGCGCGCGCGAGGCAAGCAGGGAGGGCATGAGCAATCCCCATGAACCCATGCCCGTAAACGACCCCTACAACCCCTATGACCGTAACCGGGACACCCATACACGTCGCAGCCCGGACGGCGACGGAGCAAATCGGGCAGCCTTGGTCATCCATACGATCGCGGACATCGCTGCAGGCTTTCTGGGCCTCTGGATCCTGCTGTACCTGCTTGACGCCAACCAGGGAAACGTCTTCGTCGGCTTTGTGCACGGTATGGCCGACTGGCTCGCCGGGTGGTCCCAGGACATCTTCACCATGGAGACCGAAGGCCTCCGGGTTTTCCTCAATTACGGCCTACCCGCCGTGATTTACCTTCTGCTCGGCCACGGGATCGCTGCGCGGGTACGCCGTCTCTGATCCAGGTGGAGCGCGTCGCTCATGTCGGTGAGGTCCGTGATCAGATCACGCAGAAAATCGCGGGCCTCACGAAACGCGGCGCCGTCACAACCGCCCAACCCCACGGGTGACAGCTGCCGCCCACACCTGCCGGATCTCCCGGCCTAGCGGGCCGGCGTGAACCTCCAGGGCCGATCTCTCCCTCGCATTCAATCGCCCGGCTCCTTACGCGCGGCGCGGTGATCTTTTCGAGGTCCAGGGTGATCGTGGCGAACCCATCGCCCAGTGACATCAGCCACATGGACTTTTGGCACTTAGGTCGCTGAATAGTAGATGGCCCCTTGGCGACATAATGATATTTGTCCGTCTTGGTGCAGACATGCCCGGCGCAGGGTTTGACGACATTCGGCCCGCTCGGCACTTTCGCCCGTTCATTGAGCGCGCAAGGGCTTCTGACGGAGCAACAGAATTCTCCGGAACTCCAGGAGCCGGACCAGCACGCCTGTGCGCCCGTTTCAAGAGCCGTCCGGTACTACGAAGCAAGGTAGTACTGGCCCCCATTGCCCTGCCCCGACAGCGCTTCTAAGAATGGCGGCCGCAAGGCGTCTCCGCAGCTCAGGCGCAGGAACTGCGCAGAGCCGACCAGACCGGGGGCGCTCCGCGATTATCGAGCGAGGTCACGCATGAGGAAGCATCGCAGGAAGACGTACTACCGGAAGATAACCATCGCTGCCGTCGCCATCGGAGCCGTGGGTGTGCCCTCTGCCGCCATGGCTTGCCTGGACCCTCAGGAGAACGCGGGCAGTCGGTCCTACGACCACTGGAAGCGCGCGAACTCCGAGCAGCGGTGGACGGGTGACCCATGGGGCCAGAGGCCGACTGCGGGAGCGTCGCAGACGCCCATCGCGCCTCCGGCCGCACCGAAAACCACCGCGCCCCCGGCCGCACCGAAAACCACCGCTTCTCCAAGCGCACCGAAAACCGCCGCCCCGGCATCCGGGGCCGCGACCCTCGTGTTGAAGCTCGTCAACAGCGAGCGCAGCAAGGCCGGGTGCTCTCCGCTGGTCATGAACGCGAAGCTGACGAAGGCCGCTCAGGACCACAGCAAGGACATGGCATCCCATCGGAACATGTCCCACACGGGCTCCGACGGGTCGTCTCCGGGCGACCGGATCACGCGCGCCGGTTATACCTGGAGCACCTACGGCGAGAATGTCGCCTACGGCTACAGCACACCCGAGAGCGTCATGGCGGGCTGGATGGCCAGCCCCGGCCACAAGCGCAACATCCTCAACTGTGCGTTCAAGGAGATCGGCGTCGGCCTCGCGCAGCCCGGCAACTATTGGACGCAGGACTTCGGAACGGCCCGATAGAGAGCACAAGGATCCGCACACCACTTGCCCCGGTCTCACTTGTCCGGGGATGGCGCGCATCCTCCACCGGATGAAAGGCCCCGACCTCGCCAGTCGGGGCCTTCGTCGTCGGCTCGCCGCAAACGCCGCGTATGCGGCGAAAGGTAAATCCGCTGCCGCGGGATTCGCAGAGTCGATTCAGGCCTTTCTATCGGGGTCATTGCCCTCGACGGACTGGTTGACGTGTGGTTTTTCCCGTCTGTGGGTGCGCGACGGACGTCGAGCACCCGGTGTTGGCTGCGTCGGTGAAGGTACGGCTTGGGCCCGTGAGCGTCGCGGTGCCGGCTTGCGGGCCCTACTTCAGGCCGACGTCGTCGCAGGCGGCCTTGTACTTGGAGGTGCAGATCTCCTCGACGGTGTAGACGCCGTCCGTGATGACGGTGTCCTTGATGTTGTCCTTGGTCAGCGAGATGACCGGGACCAGCACCGAGGGGATGCGCTTGTTGGTGGGACTGTCGACGTCCGCCTGCGCCATGGAGTTGAGCGACATGCCCCTGGCGAGCAGGATAGCCATCTCGGCCGCGGCGTCGGCCTCCGGGGCGTAGGGCTTGTAGACGCTCATGAACTGCTCACCCGCGACGATCCGCTGCACGGCGGCGAGTTCGGCGTCCTGGCCGGTGACCGGCGGGAGCGGCGAGATGCCGGCGGCCTTCAGGGCAGCGATGATGCCGCCCGCCATGCCGTCGTTGGCAGAGTAGACGCCGGTGATCTTGTCCTTGCCGAGGGCCGAGATCGCGGCCTCCATGTTGGCGTTGGCGTTCTCCGGCTTCCACTCCTTCGTGTCGTACTCCATGCCGACGTTCACCTTGCCGTCGAGCTCGGCGTGCGCGCCCTTCTTGAACTGCGCGGCATTCGGGTCGGTGAGCGCGCCGTTCATCATCACGATCTCGCCCGACTTGGCGTCGGAGCCCAGCGCCTCCAGCAGCGCTGTGCCCTGGACGTGGCCGACCTCTTCGTTGTCGAACGAGGTGTAGGCATCAATCGGGCCCTCGGCGAGACGGTCGAAGGCGACAACCGGGATGCCCGCGTCCTTGGCCTTCTTGACCGAGCCGGCGATGGCCTTGGAGTCCACCGCGTCCACGATCAGGACATCGACCTTGTCGGCGATCATGGTTTCTACCTGCTGCGTCTGCAGAGTGGCGTCCTGCTTCGCATTGGCGTAGAGGACCTTGCCCTTGCCGTTCGTCAGTTGGCTGATCTTCTTCTCGATGACCGGCCTGTCGAACTTCTCGTAGCGAGCAGCCTCGTTCTCCGGAAGGAGTAGACCGACAGTGATGTCGTCGCTCGTCCTTACGCCCGAGCCCTGGGCGCTTACACAGGCAGCAAGCGAGACGGCCATCGCAGAAGCGGCGACAGCAGCGGCGGAGCGACGCAAATGTGCGTTCATCGGTGGAAGTCAACCTCCCTGAAAGGCCACGTAGTTGCGGCCGAGGTGGCTGGAAGTCAACTCCGCCCCGACAAAAGCGTCAAGAAGTACAAGATTAACGAGATGGCAACGGGTCTTGTGTGTTAGTCAAGCGATGACGGCGCCGGTCGGCGACGCGTTCCGGGAACTGCCGCGCGGACTGGCGGGTTGCCGTCGTCCCCCCTCACCGTCCACACCGGACCCCGTCCGCGCGTTGGCGTTCTCTCCCGACGGCCATCTGCTTGCCCCCACCAGCGAAGACGGAGCGGTGCGGCTATGCCGGGCGCCTTGGCGCCCGGGCCGAGCCGGCACCAGCGCCTACCGCGAGTTCGGCGCATTACCGATGTCGCTGGACGCCGTGTCCACCAAGCGTGCGACTGCTCGGCCTGCTCGCCGGCGCCGGGGGATCCAGCGGCATCGAGGTCGTCGGAAACTCGGGCCAAGCGGATCAGGCTCAGCCGAGGTCCGCCTGCGCGGGCAGGTCGCGGGCGCCGAGCCGCAGGTGCTCGATGTGATAGACGGCCTCGTCCAGGAGCTGGGCGACATGGCTGTCATAGAGGCTGTAGACGATCCGGCGTCCCTGGCGTGAGCCGGTGACCAGCCCCAGCGCGCGCAGCAGGCGCAACTGGTGAGAGACCGCCGACTGCTCCATTCCGATCGCCTCGGCGAGACCGCTCACGCCGCAGGGCCCCTGGCGCAGCGTGGTGAGGATCATCAGCCGGGACGGGGTGGCGAGGGCCTGCAGGGTGGCGGCGATGGTGGCCGCGGAATCCGCGTCGAGGCGCGCCGCGGGCGTGGTCTGTCCATCGACTCCATGTCCCATGGGACCATCGTATCTATAGTTACAATTGAAGAGCTCTTCATGTGTTCCGTTATGGTGGAGGGACTTGCTCATGTCCCCCCACACGAAGAGGTGTGCTCCGGTGGCTTCTGCCCTGGTGAACGACCAGTCGGCCCCCGCTCCTGTTGCTCCGCCACCGGTACATCCCCGCCGGACCGGGCTGGCGGCCCTGCCCGAAGTCCGGTGGGCGGCCCTGTCCTCGGTCGCCTTCCTGCTCGCGTTCCCCCTCGACCTGGCCGAGGCCCCGGCGTGGGCATGGGGTCCGCTGTACGCGCTCTGTTACGCGGCTGGTGGATGGGAGCCGGGCTGGGCCGGACTCCGGGCGCTGAAGGACAGAAAGCTCGACGTCGACCTTCTGATGGTGGTCGCCGCACTGGGTGCGGCGACCATCGGGCAGTTCCTCGACGGCGGACTGCTGATCGTCATCTTCGCCGTCTCCGGCGCGCTTGAAGCCCTCGCCACCAAGCGCACCGCCGAATCCGTCCGCGGCCTGCTCGATCTGGCACCTGCCACAGCCACGCGGCTTGCCGTCGGCGGAGGCGAGGAGCGGGTGAACGTTGCCGAGCTGCGGGTCGGTGACAGTGTTCTCGTACGACCCGGTGAGCGGCTGCCCGCCGACGGCGCCGTACTGGAGGGGACCAGCGACGTCGACCAGGCCACCATCACCGGTGAACCGCTGCCGGTGACCAAGGCGCCGGGCGACGAGGTGTTCGCGGGGACGCTCAACGGCACCGGCGCGCTGCGCGTACGTGTCGACCGCGACGCGTCCGCATCGGTGATCGCCCGGATCGTGGCCATGGTCGAGGAGGCCAGCGAGACCAAGGCTCCGACGCAGCTGTTCATCGAGAAGGTCGAACAGCGCTACTCGGTCGGCGTGGTCGTCGCGACGCTTACGCTCTTCGCCGTCCCGCTCGCTCTCGGCTCCGACTTCACCGAGACCCTGCTGCGGGCCATGACTTTCATGATCGTGGCATCGCCCTGCGCGGTCGTGCTCGCCACCATGCCGCCGCTGCTGTCCGCGATCGCCAACGCCGGCCGGCACGG
This sequence comes from Streptomyces sp. NPDC000880, assembly GCF_053599675.1. Lineage (NCBI taxonomy): Bacteria > Bacillati > Actinomycetota > Actinomycetes > Kitasatosporales > Streptomycetaceae > Streptomyces > Streptomyces sp. NPDC000880. The sequence continues at coordinate 14,377 of NZ_JBSFMS010000019.1, forward strand.
CGTACTCGTCAAGTCGGCCGTGGTCATGGAGCGGTTGGGCATGGTGACACGGGTCGCCATGGACAAGACGGGCACCCTCACCGAGGGCTCGCCCCGCGTCGCCGAGGTACGGACGCTGTCCGGCGCGGACGAGAGCGAGACGCTGGCCCTGGCCGCGGCTGCCGAGTACCCGAGCGAACACCCGCTTGCCCGCGCCGTGGTGGCCGCCGCCCGGGAGCGCGGCCTGCGTCCGGAGACCCCACGCGAGTTCTTCTCCGCCCCCGGCCGCGGGGTCCGCGCGATCGTCGGGGGCCGTACCGTCCAGGTCGGCAGCCCGGCCCAACTGCTCGACGGCGCCGCCGAAGAGGCCCGCGCTGCCGTGCTGGAGGCGGAGTTGGACGGCCGCACCGCCGTCGTGGTCCTGACCGACGGCACGCCGGTCGCCGTCCTGGCCCTCGCGGACCGGCTGCGTACCGGGGCTGCGACGGCCGTCACCGCCCTCGGCAGGCTCACCGGAACCACTCCTGCGCTCCTGACCGGCGACAACAAGCGCTCTGCCGCCCGCCTGGCGGAGGAGGCCGGGATCACGGACGTACGGGCCGGGCTGCTGCCGCAGGACAAGGTCGCAGCGGTACGGGAATGGGAGCGGGAGGGCGAGAAGGTCCTCGTCGTCGGCGACGGCGTCAACGATGCCCCCGCGCTCGCCGCCGCCCACAGCGGCATCGCCATGGGCCGGGCCGGATCCGATCTGGCGCTGGAGACCGCGGATGCGGTTGTCGTGCGCGATGAACTGGCCACAGTGCCCGCCGTCGTAGCGCTCTCCCGCCGGGCCCGGCATCTGGTGGTGCAGAACCTCGTCATCGCCTCCGTGTGCATCAGCGCCCTGGTGGTCTGGGATCTGGCAGGCCACCTGCCGCTGCCGCTCGGCGTCGCCGGCCATGAGGGTTCCACCGTCCTCGTCGGCCTCAATGGCCTCCGTCTGCTGCGCGAGTCGGCGTGGCGCAGGGCGGCCGGCTGACACGGCCCCAGGCCGAGCAGACGGGGGATGTACCGCGAGTGCTCCGGGTCCCAGGGGTACTCGCGGCCACATGCGTGTACCCGACAGCCCGGGCGGATGGGGTGAGAGCTCAGCAGCCGCCGGAGGAGGCCGGGGCTCCGGCGCCGATCTGGAGGGTGGTGGGGGCCGCGCAGCAGCCGCCGTCTTCGGACGTGGCGGCGTCGGGCTCGTCGAACAGGCCCGCGCCGCCGCAGACTCCGGTCTCCGGGAGGGTCAACTCGACGCGCTCGGCGGCTTCCTGGTCTCCGGCCAGCGCTGCGGCGATGGAACGGACCTGCTCGTAGCCGGTCATGGCGAGGAAGGTGGGGGCGCGTCCGTAGCTCTTCATGCCGACGAGATGGACGTCCTTCTCCGGGTGGGAGAGCTCGTTCACGCCGTGCGGGTAGACGGTGCCGCAGGAGTGGACGTTCGGGTCGATCAGCGGGGCGAGTTCGACCGGGGCTTGGAGACGCTCGTCGAGGGCGAGGCGGAGCTCTTCGAGGAAGGACAGGTCGGGGCGGAAGCCGGTGAGGGCGATGACCTCGTCGACCGGGTCGAGTCGGCGGCCGTCCTCGGACAGCAGCGCAAGCCCCTCGCTGGTCCTCTCGACGGCGGACGTACGGAATCCGGTGACGGCGTCGGCGTATCCGTCGTCCACGGCTGCCTTGGCCGCGAGGCCCAGTGCCCCGCGGGCGGGGAGCTGGTCCGCCTCGCCGCCGCCGAAGGTGGAGCCGCCGATGCCGCGGCGCACGATCCAGACCGCGTGCGTGCCCGGGGTCTGGATCGCCAGGGCGGCCAGGTGGGCCAGGGCGGTGAAGGCGGAGGCACCGGAGCCGATGACCGCGGTGCGCTTGCCCGCGTAGCGGGCGCGTACGGCAGGGTCCTTGAGGTCCGGGACGCGGTAGGAGATACGGTCGGCGGCCGCGCGCTCGCCGAGAGCCGGGAGGCCGTCCCCGCCGATCGGGCTCGGGGTGGACCAGGTGCCGGAGGCGTCGATCACGGCGCGGGCGGTAAGGCGTTCCCCGGTACCGTCGGCGTTCGTGACGTGCACGGTGAAAGGCTGCTCCTCTCGGCCGGAATCCACGACCCGGTCGCGGCCGACGCGCGAGACGCCGGTGACGCGGGCGCCGAAGCGGACCTTGCCGCCCAGCACGTCGGCCAGCGGCTCCAGGTAGCGCTCGGCCCAGTCGCCCCCGGTGGGGTACGTAGCCCCGTCCGGCGCGGTCCATCCGGTCGGGGCCAGCAGCTTCTCGGCGGCCGGGTCGACGAGCTCGGCCCAGGTGGAGAAGAGACGTACGTGGCTCCACTCGCGTACGGCACTGCCCGCGGCCGGTCCGGCTTCCAGGACGAGCGGTTCGATGCCGCGCTCGACGAGGTGGGCGGCGGCGGCCAGGCCTACCGGGCCGGCTCCGATCACCACGGTGGGCAGGGCGGCGGTGGGCACATCGGCAATCGGCACGGTCACGACGACTCCCCGTTGTTTCGACATCTATCGATGGCTTACGCCGTCAGCATCGCACCTGTTTCGACGGGCGTCAACATAGACATTCTTCGAATCAGAGGCCGAGACCCGTGAGCCGCGCCTCTCGCCGCACCTGCGCCCATCACGCCCAATTCTCGACCGCGCCAATTCGCCTACGCATCAAGCCCGTTGAGCACGCCCCGCCCCACCCGCACGCGACGGCACGACGGCACGACGGCTGATGTTTGTACGGATGTCGCCCATCGACGCAGCTCCGAAGGCCGCCTCTGCGCCTCAGCACATCCAAGTAGAGATATGCCCTTAATGGGGCGATATCTTCTCGCCTCCTGGGCAGGGATCCGACCATGCCCATGCTCGTCGGAACCTCGGGATGGCAGTACAAGGACTGGCGCGGCATTCTCTATCCGCCCAAGCAAGCCCAGCGGCTGTGGCTGGAGGAGTACGCCCGGCACTTCGCCACTGTGGAGAACAACAACGCCTTCTACCGGCTTCCCACCAGGGAGATCTTCGCCTCCTGGCGGGAGCGGACGCCGGAGGGGTTCGTCATGGCGGTCAAAGCCAGCCGCTATCTGACCCATATGAAGCGGCTGCGCGCCCCCGAGGAGCCGGTGCGCAGGCTGATGGATCGCGCAGAGGGCCTGGGCAACCGGCTGGGGCCCGTCCTGCTGCAACTGCCTGCCCACTTCCGGGAGGACATCGGGGATCTGGACGCCTGCCTGAGGTGCTTTCCCGGCACGGTTCGGGTGGCCGTCGAATTCCGCCACACGTCGTGGTGGGAGGCGGAGCGGGAACTCCGGGCGCTGCTGGAACGGCACGGCAGCGCCCTGTGCTGGGCGGATCGGGGGTCCCGCCCGGTGACGCCGCTGTGGCGCACCGCGTCATGGGGGTACATGCGATTCCACGGCGGCATCTCCGAGCCACCACCGCGCTACGGCCGCCAAGCGCTGAAGTCCTGGGCCCGACGCATCGCCGACGCCTGGCCGGACGAGAACGATGTGTTCGTGTACTTCAACAACGACCCGGGGGGTGCGGCCCTACTGGACGCCGCGAAGTTCGCCCGGGCAGCGACCGCGTTGGGCCGGACGGTGAGCCGTACGCCTCCGTCCCTGGCGGCGCGGTCCACGTCCTGAGCGGGCCAAAGCGAGGCGCCCTGCCAGGATGCAGTCGTGCTGGGGCAGGGCGACGATGGATGCAGAGCCACACGGCGGGCTGCGAATGCCTCGTACATCACGCCGTGCCGGGACACGGACAATGAGATGGAGCGCTCATGAGAGTACTGCTGACGGTCCAACTCGACACCGAGAAGGCAAACAAGGCGATCAAGGACCAGAGCCTCGCCACGACCATGAAGTCGGCGCTCGAGCGGCTGAAGCCGGAGGCCGCTTTCTTCGGATCGCAGAACGGAGAACGCACCGGATTCTTTGTCTTCGACCTTCAGGAGCCGTCTCAGATCCCGGCAATCGCTGAGCCCTTCTTCCAGGAACTCGGCGCCAAGGTCACCTTCACACCGGTGATGAGCTTCGACGACGTCCAGGCCGGTCTCCAGGCATACGGCTCCGGCTGACCGGTTGACAGCAAAGGCGGAGACCGATGGCGAAATACCTCTTCAGGGTCAAGTTGACGGTAGACGGACTGAAGGGCTTGCTCAAAGAAGGCGGTACTGCGCGCCGTGAGGTCGTCGACCGCATGGTCCAGAGCCTGGGGGGCCGGCTCGAATCAATGCACTGGGCATTCGGCGACGAGGACGTTTATGTCACGGTGGACCTGCCGAGCAACGCCGCCGCCGCGGCCATGGGACTGATTACGTCGGCGGCCGGTGGCGTTCGCACGAGCACGGGCGTGCTGCTGACGCCCGAGGAAATCGACGAGGCGATCCGCCAGAAGGTGGACTACCGCGCACCAGGCGCCTGACGCGCCATCTGGTCGGTCTCCATGCCGACGAGCAGGTGGTTGGCGCGGGAGACGACCACGTCGGGCGGGTGACCCTCCACGGCGTAGGCCCTGATCGCCGTACGCATCTGGCCCATGATCGTCGCGGCGCCGGCCGAGCGCCTTGACGAGGTGGCCCGCCCACCTCGTCATGCATATGGGACCAGTCATGTCCAGCGTAGGGAAGGCGGGGGCCGCGTGCGGGCTTCTACGGGGGTTCCTCCGATCTCGGCGGCCCGAGACGGGCGGAGACCGGGATCAACCGGTCGCGCCGGGCCAGGAGGTGACCGTGGCGGCGGTCGCAACGGCGACCGACGCCAGACGCCGGTAGTCGATGGTGTCCGGAGTGTCGGTCGGCTGGTGGTAATTGCGGTTCCGGAAGTTCGCCGTGCTCGTGAGCATCAGGGCCGGAATCCCCACGTTCCAGAAGGCCGCGTGGTCACTTCGGTCGAGATGGCTCAGCGGCGGCACCACAAGGCCGACGAGCGCGCCCCGCGGGCCGTCCGGTCGCGGGTCGCGCAGTCTGACGACGGGCAGCGGGGGCTCGGCGGCGCCCGCTGCCCGGCACCACAGGGAGGCCGCCGCCGTCGTCGAACGCCGGTGGACGACAAGGGTGAAGTCGCCCCGTTGCCCGGCCGAGCGGACCGCGGCGGCCACGCGGGGGAAGGCCGCGCCGAACCCGGCGGGCAGCAGTTGGGCTCCGGGCTCGTTCGCGAAGAAGCCGACCGACTCGAGACAGATCATGCCCGCGACCTGCCGGGTGCGGCCCGGCCGCCGGGCGGCGAACCGGGAACCGATCAACCCCAGCTCCTCCATGTCGAAGAACATGAGGGTGACCGCGGGCGGTTGCGGCAGCCCGCCGAGGAGGCGCGCCATCTCCAGCAGCGCGGCGACGCCGGAGGCGTTGTCGTCGGCGCCGGGGGAGCCGGCGACGGTGTCCAGGTGCGCTCCGACGACAACCGTTGGCCGGTCGTCGCCTCCTGGCAGCCCGGCCAGGAGGTTCGCGCCGGTCAGCCGCCGGTGCAGGCGCAGCGTGAGCGCGAGCGCCTGATGGCCGTGGCGGTCGGTGGAGCCCAGTCGCCACCGTACGTCGAAGGGCTGCCGCTCGGTCCGCCAGCCCGCGGCGGCCAGTTGACTGGTCACATGGGCCTCGGCGCGCAGCATGGCCTCGGGGGCGCGGGTGCGGCTGCGCGGGCGGTCGGCGAGGTACTCCACGTCATGACGCACGCGCAGCGGGTCCGCCCGCCGGGTCAGTTCACGTACGAGCGCGGGCACGTCGGGGGCGAGGTCCATGACGCGGTTTCACCGCCTTCGCCTTCGTCGGTGCAGGACAGCCGACTTCCGTTGATGGTGGTGTACGTCTGATGGTGGTCCATGCCGAGGCGGTCGCGCACGCTGGGGCTCGGCCCACTGGGTGGCCGCCGCGCGGGCCGCGGCCACGAACCGCTGCGCGGGCGCACGGTCCGCCTAGTCTGCCGCCATGGCAGACGTGGACGCGTCCGGCCGGCACCAGTCCGGTACCGGCGGCGGGCAGGAGCTGGGCGCCGTGCTGCGCAGCCGCGCATACGTACGCCTTCTCCTGCTCTCCGCTCTCCTCGGCGTACCGGTGTCTCTGGCCTGCTTCGCCTTCGTGAGCCTGGAGCACGAACTCCAGCACGCCGTCTGGGAGTCACTGCCCAAGGCGTTCGGCATGAACGTCGCGCCATGGTGGTGGCCGCTGCTCTCACTGACGCTCGCCGGACTGCTGCTCGCTCCGATCGTCACGCGGATGGCGGGGAAGGGCGGACACGTTCCCGTGGGCGGTCTGGGCGGTCCGCCCATCGGCCCCAGAGAAGTGCCGGGCGTCGTCCTCGCCGCCCTCGCCTGTCTGCCTCTCGGCGTCGTACTGGGCCCGGAAGCCCCTCTCATGGGCCTCGGCAGCGGGCTGGCGCTGCTCGCGCTGCAGTACGGAAGTCGATACGGAAGACACCACGGCGACCAGGTGAACGACCCCCAGCTCTCCGTGGTCCTGGGGGCCGCGGGATCGACAGCCGCGATCTCGACCATCTTCGGCAGCCCGATCGTCGCCGTCGTGATGACCCTCGAAGCCGCGGGCATCGGTGGACCCGCGCTTTTCGCACTGCTCCTGCCCTGTCTGCTGGCCAGCGGCATCGGAGCGCTGGTCTTCACGGGGTTCGGTAACTGGACGGGCCTGGAGATCGGCGCACTGTCCCTGCCCTCGGTGCCGCCCGCCGAGGCCCCGGACGCCGGGGACTTCCTGTGGGGTATTCCGCTGGCTGTGCTCATCGCGATCGTCGTCTTCTGCGCGCACACCCTGGGGCGGCGCGTCGTGGCCTGGGCCGCGCGGCCGACAGCACCGCAAACCGCGCTGCGAACGGTGGCCTGCGCCATCGCGGTGGGTGTCTGTATCGCGGCGTACGCCCTGGTCACCGGGCGTTCACCACAAGAGGCGGCCCTGTCGGGCCAGGGCACGCTCGGCGCCCTGGCCGCGCAGCCGCACGCCTGGCCGGTTGCCGCGCTGGCCGCGCTGGTCCTGTTCAAGGGCCTGGCCTGGGGCATCTGCCTGGGCAGTCTGCGCGGTGGCCCGATCTTCCCCGGGATCATGGTCGGCGCGGCGATGGGCATCGCCTTCGGCGCGCTGCCCGGATTCGGCATGGCATCGGGACTGGCCGTCGGCATGGCCGCATCCTGCAGCGCGAACACCCGGCTGCCGGTGACCAGCACGGTGCTGGCCGCACTGCTTCTCGGCAAGGACGTGAGGGACGCGGTCCCCCTGATGATCATCGCCGCCGTCGTCGCCCTGGTGACCACGGAGCTGCTACGGGGCTGGACCGCTTCCTCGTCCGCCTCCTCCACGCGGGCGTCCTCGGCGTAACAATGGGGGTGAGGGGCACGCCTGCCGTTGCCGAGAGGCGGGACATCCAAGGTGCCGTACATAGCAGTGACTGCCTTGAGCCATGCCGGGCTGATCCGCGACCACAACGAGGACAGCCTCGTCGTCGGACCGTGGACGTTGTGCGGCACCGTGACCGAGAATCCCCAGACGCTGCTGTTCCCCATCGGCACACCGCTCGTCGTCGCGGTCGCCGACGGACTCGGCGGGCAGCCGGGCGGCGAGGTGGCCAGTACGCTGGTGGTCCGCCAACTCGCCTCGATCGGCCCTTCGTTGGACGACGAGATGGCCGTCAGTGACGCCTTGGACATCTGCAATCACGCGGTGTACTCGGCCGCTCGCGACCATCCTGAGCTGGTCACCATGGGGACCACGGTCGCGGGTGCCGTCGTCCTGACCCAGTCGCTGCTGACGTTCAACGTCGGCGACAGCAAGGTGTTCGAGGCGGCTCAGAACGGGCTTCGCCAGGTGAGCGTGGACGACAGTCCGCCGCTGCGGCCGGGACAGCGCACCACGTCGGCCGTCACACAGACGCTCGGCGGCAGCCACACCTTCAGCGCCATCACGCCCCATGTGACGGCCTCGGCGCTGTCCGTAGGCGATCGCTACCTGGTGTGCACCGACGGGCTGACCGACCCGGTGCCTGACGAGGAGCTCGACGGCCTGCTGCGGGTGCACGACGACGGCAGGGCCGCCTTCGAGTTGTGGAAGGCTGCGATCGAGGCCGGAGGGCCGGACAACATCACGTTCGCGCTGGTACGCATCGCCGAGTAGAGCCTTTACGTCGGACTTCTCCTTCGCGAGTACAACGATGGAGCGGCCCTCCGGGGTCTCGTCGGCGAGCGAGGAAAGCTGCGCGGCGTCCGCCGGCTCGGCCTCCTTGCCCTTGACCGGGACGAACTCGGCGGCCTGACGATTGCCAAGGGTGATGGTGCCGGTCTTGTCCAGCAGCAGGGTCGACACATCGCCCGCGGCCTCGACCGCGCGGCCGGACATCGCCAGGACGTTGCGCTGCACCAGCCGGTCCAAACGCAGGCCCGGGTTACTCCGGAGGGCGGCGTACGGTCCACCGGCCCGTCGGTTTCCGGTCAGCAGTACCGGCCCCCGGTCACTGGTGGGGCGGTGGCACACTGGGGACCGGTTGTCCGAAGGAGCCAGCTGTGCCGATGATCCGCAATCTCCGCCGCGCCGTGCGCCGCGCCTATCGCAGGACTGTGGACCTGAGCCACCCGGCCCGCTCCCCGCTGGGCAGCACGGTGGTCAACTGCGTGATCTACGAGGACGGCGTACGGCAGCCCGACGCCTGCCCGGTGGACGAGGCCCTGCGGCGGGTCCGCAAGGCAGGCCGGGGTTTCGTCTGGATCGGGCTGCACGAGCCCTCCAAGACGGAGTTCGCCGGGGTTGCCGAGCTGTTCGGTCTCCATCCGCTGGCCGTCGAGGACGCGGTGGTTGCCCATCAGCGGCCCAAGGTGGAGCGGTACGACGAGACCCTGTTCGCCGTCTTCAAGACCTGCGGCTACGTCGAGCACGAGGAGCTCACCGCCACCAGCGAGGTGGTGGACACCGGCGAGCTCATGGTCTTCACGGGGCCCGACTTCGTGATCACCGTCAGGCACGGCAGGCACGGCTCGCTCGGCCCGCTCCGGGAGGCCCTGGAGGACACCCCCGAGCAGCTGGCCAAGGGCCCCGCCGCCGTACTGCACGCCATCGCCGATCATGTGGTCGACGACTACCTCGCCGTGGCGGACGCCGTACAGAACGACATCGACGCCGTCGAGAGCACCGTCTTCACCGAGCACGCGGGCCGCGGCGACGCGGGCCGCATCTACCAGCTCAAGCGCGAACTGCTCGAGCTCAAGCGCGCGGTGGCGCCGCTGGGCCGGCCGTTGCAGGCCCTCGCCACCCAGCCGCTGCCGCCGGTCGGCCCGGACATACAGCCGTACTTCCGTGACGTCGCCGACCATCTGGCCCGCGTCACCGAGCAGATCACGTCCTTCGACGCCCTGCTCGACTCGATCCTCCAGGCCCATCTCGCGCAGGTGACGGTCGCCCAGAACGAGGACATGCGCAAGATCACCGCATGGGCGGCGATCATCGCCGTGCCGACCATGGTCTGCGGTGTGTACGGCATGAACTTCGACCACATGCCGGAGCTGCGCTGGACCTACGGCTACCCCCTCGTTCTCGGCGTCATGGCCACCGCCTGCTTCGTCATCCACCGCAGCTTCCGCCGCAACGGCTGGCTCTGACGCTCCCTTCGAGCGGCTCCGACGCTCCGTTCGCCCCGGCCGGAGGTGCGGGCGAGGATGTGGGTGGATACTCGCTCCTCGTTGTCCGACGGACCGGCAGGGAGACCCATCGCATGGCCGGCACCGACACCACAACGCCCGGGCGGCGAGCCCTCCAGCGCTGGCGCGGCTTGGCTGCTGGAGGGGCTGAGCGAGCAGACGGCCCGTCACCGGGGCCGCACGGCACCCCGCGCGCCGAGCACAAGGGCCACCGGTGGTGGCGGGTGATGTGCCTGACCGGCGTGGACTGCTGCTCCACCCTCGGCTACCAGCCGGGCATCGCCTCCCGCGTCCACCGGAACCGGCGCGGCGGCCGCGGGTGCACGTCGGCTGACCGGCTGCCCGAAGGCGGCCACGAGCCCTTGGGCGGCTGGTTCGACATGTGTCAACATAGACGTATGTCGAATGTGAAGGCGTTGCCGCTGCTGGAGCCGGATGCAGACCTGGATGTCGAGCCGTGCTGCCCGCCGCTGACCGAGCGCCCCCTTACGGCGGAGGAGGCGGTCCGCACCGCCGCCATGTTCAAGGCGCTCGGCGACCCGGTGCGCCTGCGGCTGTTCTCGGCGGTCGCCTCCCACGAGGGCGGCGAGGCCTGCGTCTGCGACATCTCCGACGTCGGCGTTTCGCAGCCGACCGTCTCCCACCATCTGAAAAAGCTCAGGGAGGCGGGCCTGCTCACCTCCGAGCGGCGCGGCACCTGGGTGTACTACCGGGTCGCGCCCGCCGTGCTGGCCGCGATGGGGAAGATGTTGGGGCAGTACGCCGTCTGATCGGCCCGGGCGCTTGATCGGCCCCGGCGCTTGATCGGCGATTGATCGGCCCCGGCGCTCACATGGCCGGCGCGGACGGCTTGACCGCGCGGACGACGGCGGACCGCATCCCGTCCGCGACCTCATGCGTCGGCGTGATCTCGACGCCGCCGAACCCGGCCGCCTCAAGGCCCTCGCGGTACTCCGCGAAGGACAGCGCTCCCGCGACGCAGCCCACATAGCTGCCGCGCTCGGCGCGCTCTGCGGGGGTCAGATGGTCCGCAGCCACCACGTCCGAGATGCCGATACGGCCGCCGGGCACCAGCACCCGGAACATCTCGGCGAAGACGGCGGGCTTGTCGACGGACAGGTTGATCACGCAGTTGGAGATCACGACGTCGACGGTCTTCGCGGGCAGCGGCACGGACTCGATGGTGCCCTTGAGGAATTCGACGTTGGTGACGCCCGCCTTCTCCGCGTTTTCCAGGGCGAGGGCGAGCATCTCCTCGGTCATGTCCAGACCGTATGCCCTGCCGCTCTCGCCGACCCGGCGGGCGGACAGCAGTACGTCGACGCCGCCGCCCGACCCCAGGTCCAACACGCGTTCGCCCTCCCGCAGTTCGGCGACGGCAAGCGGGTTGCCGCAGCCGAGGGAGGCCGCGACCGCATCGGCTGGAAGCGCCTCGCGGTCCTCGTTCCCGTACAGCCCCGCGCCGAAGTTCTCGTCGACGTCGGCGGACTGGGAACCACAACAGACCGTGCCGCCCTGGGTGACCTTGAGGGCGGCCGCGGCATAACCGGCGCGGACCGTCTCACGCATGTCCTCGCGCATGTCCGACTGATCGCTCATGACGCACTCCCCGGCATCGATGCCTGTGGAATCAACAGTGCGCGCTAAATCGACAAGCGTCAACATAGAAAGCCGTCTAATCACGGCATCGGCGGCTAGCCTTCCGCTTGCGGAACAGTGACAAATAGGGTTATTACGAAGGGGATGGGAGTGAACCGCTGTGCTGTTCACCGATCGCATGGATGCGGGACGCCGACTTGCCGACGCGCTGCGGCACGTACGGGGGGAGAGTCCTGTCGTCCTGGGCCTGCCGCGGGGCGGAGTCCCGGTGGCCTTCCAGGTTGCGCGGGCCCTTGGCGCACCACTTGATGTGATCGTGGTCCGCAAACTCGGGGTCCCGTACCACCGGGAGCTGGGGTACGGCGCGATCGGCGAGGGCGGAGTACGGGTCATCAGCGACGACATCGTCCAGCGCAGCGGCGTCGGCCGGGACGAACTCGAAACGGTCGAGCGCGCCGAGGAGGCGGAGCTCGCACGGCAGGCGAAGCGGTTCCGCGCCAACCGGCCGCGGACAGACATCAGGGGCCGGACAGTGATCATCGTGGACGACGGGATCGCGACCGGCGCGACGGCCGCGGCGGCGTGCGAGGTGGTACGGGCGCAGGGCGCGGCCCGGGTGGTGCTGGCCGTGCCGGTGGCGCCTCCGGACGCGGTCGCCTGGCTGCGCACCAAGGCGGACGAGGTGGTGTGCCTGTCCACTCCTAGGGCGTTCCGGGCAGTCGGCGAGTGGTACCAGGACTTCTCCCAGACCTCCGACGAGGAGGTCGTCGCCCTGCTCGCGCAGGCGGCCGCGCGGGGAGACGAGGACCGGGCCGGGGGTGAGACCGAAGTCGAGGTGGACGCCGGCGGGGTCCGGCTGGCCGGGGACCTCACTCTGCCTCGGGGCACCGAGGAGATCGTGATGTTCGCCCACGGGTCCGGCAGCAGCCGGCACAGCCCGCGCAACCGGCAGGTGGCGGCCGCCCTGAACCGGGGGGGCCTGGGCACCCTGCTCTTCGACCTGCTCACCCCGGCCGAGGAAGCCGACCGGGCGAACGTCTTCGACATCGAAACACTGGCCGGGCGGCTGGTGGACGCCACCCGCTGGCTGCGGGAGCGCGAGTCGGCCCAGATCGGCTACTTCGGGGCGAGCACCGGAGCCGCGGCTGCGCTGCGGGCCGCCGCGACATTCGGCGCCCTGGCTTCCTCGGGTGCCGGCGGCGACGCCGACGCGGACATCGCCGCCGTGGTCTCCCGCGGCGGCCGTCCCGACCTCGCCGGGCCGCACCTCGCCGACGTACGCGCGCCCACACTGCTCATCGTCGGCGGCAGCGACCCGCTGGTGCTCGAACTCAACCGCCAGGCCCAGGCGCAGCTGCGCTGCGAGAACCGGCTCGAGGTCGTTCCGGGCGCCACGCATCTCTTCGAGGAACCGGGCGCCCTGGACACGGTGGCGGACCTGGCCCGGGACTGGTTCACCAGCCACTTGGCGGCGAGTCGTCCCCTGCGGTGACGGTGCGCGAGGCCCGCCTCCTCACCGGGGCATCGCATCAGCGTACTGAGATCATGAATCAATGGCAGTCGCGCGGGTGCCGATGAGGGCATAGCGCTCGTCGGTCACCGGGCGGCCCCACAAGTCCGGGTCCCCGCCGAGCGGTTCGACTCGTACGTCCGCCACCAGCGGGCGGACCGCGGCAGCCAGGGCGTCCGCGCCGATTCCGCCGCGCCAGGGCAGTGCGTCCGCTCCGGCCACGTACGGCACACCCTTCTGGCCCGACTCGCGCCAGCGGCCCTCGACGAGGACCAGGCGACCGCCCGGGCGCAGGCGCGATACCCAGTCGCGCAGCGCCGCCTCGGGGTCCGGCAGTGTCCACAGCAAGTGGCGGGAGAGCAGGACGTCGAAGCGGGTGTCGGCGGTCGGCGGCTGCGCCGCGTCCCCGACGAGGAAGCGGGCCGCAAAGCCGGCCGCGGTGAGCTTTGTGCGAGCGCGCTCGACCATGCGGGGTGCCAGGTCGACGCCCGTCACCCGGTGGCCCGCCTCGGCCAGCAGCAGGGACAGGGAGCCCGTGCCGCAGCCGACGTCGAGTATGTCCACCGGAGCGGACGGCACCCAGGAATGCAGATACCTGGCCCAGGCTGCGCGCGTCCCATCGGCGCGCAGGCCGTGGTCAGGTTCGTCGTCGAAGGACGACGCGGCAGCGTCCCAGTAGTCGGTGATCGAGGCAGCGTCAGCAGTCATGGGACAGAGCCTGACAGCTGCCACTGACAGTCCGGCGGGCGTCCCTTCACGCCAGGGCGATGAACAGGCCCAGCGTCAGCACGGCGACGCCGCATCCGTACAGCGCCAGCCTTACGGAGTGCGCCTGGGCCGACGGGTCGGCGCTGCCCGCGCGACAGAGGCCGAAGGCAGACTTCAGGAGCAGGGCGAGCGCGGCCGCGGAGAAGGCGGCGATCAAGGAATCCGTCACGCCGCGACAATCTCACGGGCCGTCAGGCGTCGCATGTCGGCCTACTCCGTCCCGGCAAACGACAGTGCCACGCGCTCCGCCCGTACTCCGCCCGGCCGGGGACAGCTGCCCATCACTCAGCGCCCGGCGTTCGGTCAACGCGGTGTCCGCGCGCCTCCTCGCATTGCGAGTGCCACGGCGACGGCCGCGCCCAGCGAGACCGCTGAGGCGAAGCCGATCATGGAGGGCCGCAGGGCTGCATGCTGGATCACGATGCTGAAGGCGATGGAGGGCAAGCCAAGACCGAGATAGGCGACGACGAAGAAAACAGCCAGAACGCCGGCCCGGGAGGCGGGGTCGGCGGTGGCGACCGTTTGGCTGACGGCTCCCTTGAACAGCAGCCCGGCGCCGGCGCCCGCCAGCCCGGCGGCGGCCAGGGCAAGCCAGAGCATGGGGTAGTACAGGGAGAGCGCGGTGAGGGCGAGACCGGCGGGGAACAGGAGCACGCCGGTGGCCAGCAGGCGGGGCTGGGTGAGCCTGCCCAACGCGATCTGGGCGAGGGCGGAGGCGGCGAATGCGATGAAGGGAGTCAGGCCGGCGATGAAGTAGGAGCTGATGCCGAGCTGGCCGCGCACGATGATGGCGCCGAGGGAGGAGAACAGGCCCATCACGGCGAATGCGAAGAAGCCGACGGCCGATGCGGCGCCGAAGGCGGCCCGGTGGCCCGGACGGAGCGCGAATCGGATGGGACGGTCACGGTCGGCGAGCTCGACGTCCACGGTCTCGGGGCTGGCCAGGACCAGTACCAGGAATACGGCCATGACGGCGGCGAACACCGCGTAGGAGGTGACGAGTGGGGCGGGGAGCCACTGCGCGGCAGCCCCTGCAAGCAGTGGACCCATGGCCAGTCCGCCGAGGTTGGCAGCGGTGGCGACGAGCGAGGGTACGGGTGAGCCAGTACGGTCGGGGTGCGCAGCGTGGTAGAGGTCGGAGAGGTACGCGGTAGCCGTGGATGCCATGAGGCCCACGGCGACGCCGGTGAGGAACCGCCCGATGATCAGGCCTGGCAGGGCCGGCCACGCTGCCAGGACGGCGGCGGACGCGACGCCCACCAGGAGCGCGGGGACGATGACGCGGCGCCGGCCGAACCGGTCGGACAAGTGACCGAGGCTGAGGAAGCTGACGGCGGTGCCCACGACCATCACCGCGAAGGCGATGGTGACGGTGGTCGCGCCGAAGTGGTCGCGCTGCTGGTAGAGGGGCCACAGCGGAGTGGGTACGGTACCGAACGCCATCAGCGAGGCGAACGCGGTGGCCACGATCCAGAACCCGGACATGTGCGAGGCCCGAGTCTGTCGGCCGGGCGTCCGTGGGTCGGACGCGGGGGAACCTCGTCGGCCGGCCGCCGCACGTGTGGCACTGCTCATCTTTTCTTTGCCTATCTGGCTGGACTGCAGACGGGAACGCCGAACAGCGACCCCGTGCGCGGCCCATCCGGAGGTAGGGCTGCGCATAGGTGCCAACGGGACCCGCATGTTCCGCCATACCAACTCTGCTGGACCTGTCAGAGCTGCATTCCATCTGCTCCAGAGATAATGTGTCATGGAACTTCGCCACCTGCGCCACTTCGTAGCCCTCGCGGAGGAACGCAGTTTCACCCGCGCCGCCGCCCGCGAGCTGATCGTTCAGTCGGGTCTGTCCTCTTCCGTGCGCGCTCTGGAGAAGGACGTCGGAGCCCTGCTTTTCGTGCGCGGCACCCGACCGGTGCGGCTGACGTCAGAGGGGGAGGCCCTCGTGTCCGCGGCCCGTCGCGCGCTGGACGCCGTCGATGCCTCGTACCAGGCCGTCCGGGACATCCGCGGAGTCCTCACCGGGCATCTGCGCATCGGTGCGCTTCAAGCGAGCGGCCACTCCCTGCCGTTCACCTCATGGCTCGCGGGATTCTCCCGTGCCCACCCGGGCGTGGACATCACGGTGCGTCAAATGCCCGCCATGCGCATGCTGGCCATGGTGGGCAAAGGCGAACTCGACTGTGCCCTGGTCCCCGCGGAGCCTGGCCGCCCCGCGGGTCTCGACGTCGTACCTCTCGTCTCGGAGCCCGTCGTGCTGGCCTGTGCGGAAGGGCACCCGCTCGCGACGGCCGAGTCGGTCACGCTGCGGCAGTTGGCCGACGAGCGATTCGTGGAGACCCACCCGGAGTGGGCGATCCGATCACTCGTCGACGCGGCCTTCAACGAGGCCGGCCTGACCCGTCGCATCGTGTGTGAGGTGAACGAATGGACGACAGTCCTCGGTCTCGTGGCCGAAGGAGTGGGTGTCACCTTCGTCCCCCACCCGCTGAACGTCGCCCTGCTTCCGGGCAACGTCGCGTCCCTGCGGCTGATCCCGCTCCGTGGAGTCCGTTTGGAGCGTCGCATCGATCTCGTACTGCCCAAAGGACACGCGGCCAGCCCTGCCGCCCGCCGCTTCGCGGGGTACGTACGCCGCGCGCTGCCCCCTGTCCGTGATCCCTCGTGAGCGACCTCCGGGAACGAAAGGCGAGGGCGCCCGGGCCCCCTGTGCCCGGCTGTGGGTCGTCAGGGTCGTCAGGCCCCGGGCCCCAGTCCGGTCAGCGCCTCCGTCAGCCACTTCGTCCAGAACGTCTCCAGCTCGATCCCGCCCCGCAGCACCAGATGCCGCAGCCTGTCCTGCTCCGTCGACTGCCGCTCCGGCGGGAAGTCGCGCGCCTCGATCGCCTCGTACTGCTCCAACTGCCGCTGGTGCAGCGCCAGATGACGGCCGAGCTCCGCCTCCAGGCCCGCGCTGCCGACCACCCCCGCCGCGCGCAGCCGCAGCAGCAGTGGGTCGCGGACCGGCTTCGGGTCCTCGGAGCGCGCGACCCACGCGGTCAGCTCCTCGCGGCCCGTGGGCAGGACTTCGTACTCCTTCTTCTGCCCGCGGGTGGGCTGCGCGGACGGCAGGGCGCGGATCTGGCCCGCCTGCTCCAGTTTCCCCAGCTCCCGGTAGATCTGCTGATGCGTGGCCGACCAGAAGTAGCCGATCGACTTGTCGAAGCGGCGGGTCAGCTCCAGCCCCGACGAGGGCTTTTCGAGCAGAGCCGTGAGGATCGCGTACGGGAGGGACATGGCCCGCATCCTAGGCAGGAGGCGTCAGAGCGTCGCCGCGAGGCGCGTGCCCTGGTCGATCGCCCGCTTCGCGTCCAGTTCCGCCGCCACATCGGCCCCGCCGATCAGGTGCACCGGCCGGCCCGCGGCGCTCAGCTCCTCGTACAGCCCGCGCCGCGGCTCCTGCCCGGTGCACAGCACGACCGTGTCGACGGACATGACCCGACTCGCCCCGTCGACACTCACGTGCAGGCCCTCGTCGTCGATCCGCTCGTACGTCACCCCGGCCGTCATCGTCACCCCGCGGTGCTTGAGCTCCGTACGGTGGATCCACCCCGTCGTCTTGCCGAGACCCGCGCCGACCTTGCTCGTCCTGCGCTGGAGAAGGTGAACGGTACGCGGCGGCTTCGGGCGCTCGGGGGCAGTCAGGCCGCCCGGGGCGCTGTAGTCCGTGTCGACGCCCCACTGCCGGAAGTACGTCCCCGCGTCCAGGCTCGCGCCCTCGCCGCCGTCCGTCAGGAACTCCGCGACGTCGAATCCGATGCCGCCCGCTCCGATCACCGCAACACGCTCGCCGACCGGCGCGCCGTCGCGCAGGACGTCGAGGTAGCTGACGACGCTCGGGTGGTCGACGCCCGGGATCTCAGGGGTCCGTGGCGTGACCCCGGTGGCGACGACGATCTCGTCGTACGCGGCCGATGAGAGGTCCTCGGCGGTGACGCGGGCGCCGAGACGCACCTCGACGCCGTGCAGTTCGAGCTGCGTACGGAAGTAGCGCAGCGTCTCGTTGAACTCCTCCTTGCCCGGGATCCGCTTGGCGATGTTCAGCTGCCCGCCGATCTCGTCCGCCGCGTCGAAGAGCGTGACCTCGTGTCCGCGCTCGGCGGCCGAGACCGCGCAGGCGAGCCCGGCAGGCCCCGCGCCGACCACCGCGACTCGCTTGCGCAGCCGGGTCGGGGAGAGGACCAGCTCGGTCTCGTGGCAGGCGCGCGGGTTGACCAGGCAGGAGGTGATCTTCCCGCTGAAGGTGTGGTCCAGGCAGGCCTGGTTGCAGCCGATGCAGGTGTTGATGGTCTGCGCGCGGTCCGCCTTCGCCTTGGCGACGAAGTCCGGGTCGGCGAGGAAGGGGCGGGCCAGCGACACCATGTCCGCGCTCCCCTCGGCGAGCAACTGCTCGGCCATCTCGGGAGTGTTGATGCGGTTGCTGGTCACCAGCGGCACGGACACGGACCCCATCAGCTTCTTCGTCACCCACGTGTACGCGCCGCGCGGCACCGACGTGACGATGGTGGGGATACGGGCCTCGTGCCAGCCGATCCCGGTGTTGATGATCGTCGCCCCGGCCGCCTCGATTTCCTTTGCGAGCGTGATCACCTCCTCCAGCGAGGAGCCGCCGGGCACCAGGTCCAGCATGGACAACCGGTAGATCAGGATGAAGTCCGGGCCGAGCCGCCCGCGCGTGCGGCGGACGATCTCCAGCGGGAGCCGCATCCGGTTCTCGTACGAGCCGCCCCAGCGGTCGGTGCGTTGGTTTGTGGCGCTCGCGATGAACTCGTTGATGAAGTAGCCCTCGGAGCCCATGATCTCGACGCCGTCGTAGCCGGCGGACTTCGCCAGCTGCGCTGCCCGTACGAAGTCCTCGATGGTCTCCTCGACCTCGGCGTCGGTCAGGGCATGCGGTACGAACGGGCTGATGGGGGCCTGGATGGCGCTCGGCGCGACGAGGTCCGCGTGGTACGCGTACCGGCCGAAGTGCAGGATCTGCATCGCGATCCGGCCGCCCTCGGCGTGCACGGCGGCGGTGACGGTCCGATGGCCTTCCGCCTCGGCCTCGGTAGTGAGCTTGGCACCGCCCTCGTACGGACGGCCCCGGTCGTTGGGGGCGATGCCGCCCGTGACGATGAGGCCGACACCGCCGCGGGCGCGCGTGGCGTAGAAGGCGGCCATCCGCTCGAAGCCGCGCTCCGCCTCTTCGAGGCCGACGTGCATGGAGCCCATGAGCACCCGGTTGGGCAGGGTGGTGAACCCGAGGTCGAGCGGGCTCAGCAGATGCGGGTACGGGGTCGGGCTCATCGGGGCGCCTCCTCGCGCAGGGGTCGACAGCCCAGTTGTAGCCGCCCCAAAGCCATTATGCAACAAAGTGCAAAACCTTTCCCCCGGCCACTGCCGCCCACCCGTCCGACAAGTGTGCTAATCAGTCGTACGGGTGATATTGGCCCTTCGCTCAGGTAGCGCGCCCTTAGCGTGCCCGTGTGGCGGTATGGGAGCAGTTCAGCGCACTGGGGGTCGCGGCGATTCTCGGCTCGCAGGGGGTCGGGGCGCCGGTCTCCGTAACGGTGTTGTCCGTATCGGTGTCGGTTAACTTCGGGGACTGCCCGCCGACTCCGGCACCGGCCCCGACACCGACACCGCCGCCTACGCAGCCCGTGCCGCCGGATCCCGCGCCGCCCAGCACTCCGGCGCCGCCTCCCACACCGCCGCCCTCCACACCTCCCGCCTCTCCTACGTCTCCCACGCCGGCCGCGCCACCTGCCGAGCGGCCCCCGCCGCCGCAGGACGCCCCGGAGCCCCCTCCTGAGAAGGCCCCCGAGACGGCCCCCGCACCCATCGCCGGTACGGGACCCGAGCGGCGCCACGTCGTCGCCGTACGCAACTACCGCCGTGCGACCGGGAAGCCGGAGGACACCGGGACTCCCCTCGTGGTCCTGATGCTGGTCACCACCACCCCGGCCGTGCTCGCCGCGGCGCTGCTGCGGCCCCGCTCACGGTCCGCCGGGCGCGGCCGCGCCTGATCCACACCCTCTCCCCCACACCCCATTCGGAGAACCCTCATGTCGGAATGGCTGGTCCTGGCCGTCGCGATGGCCGCCGCCTGTGCCGTCGTCCTCGTCATCACCCTGCTCAGGCAGTACCGGCTGAACAGGGCCGGGGCGGCCGAGGACGACGACGCTCCCGAGACCCCCGACGTCCTCGAATACATGACGATGATGGTCGGCGTCGTGTACGCGATCGTGCTCGGCCTGGCCATCGCCGGTGTCTGGGAGGCGCGGGGGGCCGCGCAGGACGACGTACGCCGCGAGGCACAGGCGCTGCACGAGGTCACCCAGCGAGCCGCGGTCTACCCGGCCGGCGTCCAGGAGCAGCTCCGTACGGACATCGACCGTTACGTCTCCCACGTCGTCCACCAGGAGTGGCCGAGGATGATCGACCACAACGAGCTGTCCGGGCGGGGAGCGGAACTGCTCGGCGCCGTACGCGCGCGCATCGCACACCGGGCGCCGGCCAACGAGCTCGAGACGCAGGCGTACCAGCCCATGCTCGACCAGGTCGCCGTCGCCGACGACGCGCGCAACGCACGGGCGCAGAACGCCGGGGAGACGCTGCCGGGAGTCGTGTGGTTCGGCCTGATCACCGGGGCACTGGTGACGGTCGGCCTGATCTTCACGCTGCAGATCGGCCGCACCCCCAGGGAGCTGTTGCTGGCCGGTCTTTTCAGCGCCCTGATCGCCTTTCTGCTCTTCCTGGTCTGGGACTTCGACGCGCCCTTCGGGCGGTCGGGCACGGACTCCGCTGACGCCTTCCGCCAGCTGTTCGCGAGCGCCGCGGGACCGAGCTGAGGCCTACTTCGGCGCGTGCTCGCCGACATAGAAGAGCAGCCACACAAAACCGGCGAAGAGGTGGGTGGCGAAGACATACACGAAGACGCGCAGCATCACGCCGCGCTCCTTCCAGCTCTCGCTCTCGCTCACGACAGGCCTCCAGCCGGTCCGTACGTGCGTCAGTGGTCGGTCCCCCGCACCACAGGGTACGAGGAGCCGGAATAGGGGGGCCGGGGTCGCCGTTATAGGGTTTCGTTCAAGATTCAACCAAACGGATCCCTGCTCGAGAGGTGGCCATCCATGCAGTTCGGCATTTTCACGGTCGGCGATGTGACCGCCGATCCGACGACGGGCCGTACGCCGAGCGAGCACGAGCGGATCAAAGCGACAGTCGCCATCGCGCTCAAGGCCGAGGAGGTCGGGCTCGACGTCTTCGCGACCGGCGAGCACCACAACCCGCCCTTTGTCCCGTCGTCCCCGACGACGCTCCTCGGGCACATCGCGGCGCGCACCGAGAACCTGATCCTGTCCACCTCGACCACACTGATCACCACCAACGACCCGGTGAAGATCGCCGAGGACTACGCCGTCCTGCAGCACCTGGCCGACGGCCGCGTCGACCTGATGATGGGCCGCGGCAACACCGGGCCGGTCTACCCCTGGTTCGGCAAGGACATCCGCCACGGCATCCCGCTCGCCATCGAGAACTACGCCCTGCTGCACAAGCTGTGGCGCGAGGACGTCGTGGACTGGGAGGGCAGGTTCCGCACCCCGCTTCAGAGCTTCACCGCCACGCCGCGGCCGCTGGACGGCGTACCGCCGTTCGTCTGGCACGGATCCATCCGCTCCACCGAGATCGCCGAACAGGCCGCGTACTACGGCGACGGCTTCTTCCACAACAACATCTGCTGGCCCATGTCACACACCAAGAGGATGGTCGACCTCTACCGCAAGCGCTACGCCCACTACGGCCACGGCACGCCCGAGCAGGCCATCGTCGGCCTCGGCGGGCAGGTGTTCATGCGCAAGAACTCCCAGGACGCGGTTGCGGAGTTCCGGCCCTACTTCGACAATGCGCCTGTCTACGGACACGGCCCCTCCCTGGAGGACTTCACCGAGCAGACCCCGCTGACCGTCGGCTCCCCGCAGGAGGTAATCGAGCGCACCCTCGGTTTCCGCGAGGCCGTCGGCGACTACCAGCGCCAGCTCTTCCTGATGGACCACGCGGGACTGCCCCTGAAGACCGTGCTGGAGCAGCTCGACATCCTCGGTGAGGAAGTCGTGCCCGTCCTGCGCAAGGAGTTCGCCAGCCTGCGGCCGGTCGGCGTGCCTGAGACCGCCCCGCTGCACCCCGCTCACGCCGCCCGTACGAAGGAGGCATGACCATGCAGACGCTGAAGCTGGTGGCCGTATCGGCCGGGCTGAGCGTGCCGTCGTCGACCCGGCTGCTGGCCGACCGACTGGCTCAGGCCGTACGCAGCCGGCTCGTCGAGGTGGCCGACGCCGACACGGACGTGCAGGTACAGGTCGTCGAGCTGCGCGAGCTCGCCGTGCCGATCGCCAACCATCTGGTGACCGGGTTCCCGGCGCCGGCGCTCGGCGAGGCGATCGATGCGGTGACCGAGGCGGACGGCCTGATCGCGGTCACGCCGGTCTTCACGGCCTCGTACAGCGGGCTGTTCAAGTCGTTCTTCGACCTGATCGAGCCCGACGCGCTCACCGGGAAGCCGGTGCTGATCGCGGCGACGGGCGGCACGGCCCGGCACTCGCTGGTACTGGAGCACGCGCTGCGTCCGCTCTTCGCGTATCTGCGGGCGCTGGTCGTACCGACGGCGGTGTACGCGGCGTCGGAGGACTGGGGCGGCAGTGGTGACGCGCTCACCGACACGCTGCCGGTCCGGATCGAGCGCGCGGGCGGCGAGCTCGCGAGGCTGATGACCGGCGGGGACGTCAGGGCGGGCGGCCTGGTGCCCGCAGCCCGTATCGCCTAGGTCGCACGTCGCACACAGGCCCGGTCCCGCTCCGGATGTCCGTTGTCAGTGCCGCCTCTTATGGTTCTCGGCATGACCCCTGCACTCATCGGGCGCGACCACCCCGCAGGCGTCCTCCGGGTGGAGATCGGCCGGGCGACGGACAGCCACGGGGACCTGGTGCTGGTCACGGGCGAGGCCGGCATCGGCAAGACATCGCTCGTCACCGACGCCGCCGACGAGGCGCGGCGGCGCGGTGCGCTGGTGCTCGGCGGGTCCTGCTGGGACTCGGAGAGCGCGCCCGGGTACTGGCCCTGCCGGCGGCTCTGACGCTCACGGAGACGGTCGAGGCAGACGGCGAGGAGCGTCCCCGGACCAGCCGGGGACGCCCTGACCGCTCAGCCGCACCCACCGCTCACTTGCGGTTGTAGAGCCGCATCGTCACCGAGCCGAAGACCAGCGCCAGCAGCCCGGCCCACCCCAGCGACCAGGCGATGTCGGCCATCGGCCAGTTGCCCTCCATCAACTCCCTCACCGCCGTGGCGACATGGGTCACCGGGCTGTTGTTGACGAAGGCCTGCAGCCAGCCCGGCATGGTCTTCGGGTCGACGAAGACATTGCTCAGGAAGGTCAGCGGGAAGATCACCATCATGCTGACGCCCATCACCGACTTCTCGGTGCGCAGCAGCAGGCCGAACATCGTCCAGATCCAGGAGAAGGCGAACGAGAAGACCATCAGCAGCGCGACTCCGAGGACCACGCCCAGCGGCCCGCCGTGCGGGCGGTAGCCGATGATCATGCCGACGGCCAGCATCACCAGAGAGGCGATGAAGTAGCGGACCACATCGCCGAGCAGATAGCCGACCATCGGCGCCGGCCGCCAGATCGGCAGCGTACGGAACCGGTCGAAGACGCCCTTGGTGATGTCGGTGTTGACCGCGACGCCCGTGTACATCGTGATCATCACGACGCTCATGGTGAGGATGCCGGGGAGCAGGAACTGGATGTACGCCGAGACCGAGCCGGCCAGCGCCCCTCCGAAGAGGTACGTGTACATCAGCACCATCATGATCGGGAACGCCGTCACATCGAAGAGCTGCTCCGGCACATGCTTGATCTTGAGCATGGCCCGCCAGCCGAAGGTGAAGGATGCGGAGAGCGCGCTGGGCCGTGGTGGGCGGTCCTTGCTCACCAGCAGCGCCGCGAGATCCTCCGCCTTGGGCGCTTCGAGGACGAGATCGTCGATGTCCTTGGTGGACTTGGTGCTGGTCGCGGTGCTCATGCCGCAGTCCCCTTCTTGTCGGTCAGGGCGAGGAAGACCTCGTCCAGGCTGGGCTGGCCCAGCGCGAAGTTGTCCACAGTGATTCCGGAGCGGGCCAGCTCGGCCAGCGCCCGCGCGGCCTGCGCGGCCGCGCCCTGCTCGGTGCCATGGCCATTGACCCGGGCGGTGAGCGCGACCGGATCGGGATCCAGCTGCACCTCGGCGCCGAGCGCGGCCCCGAGCACCCGCTCGGCCTCCGGCCGCTGGCCGGGATCGCGCAGCCGCAGATGGACGGCGCCGGAACCGACCGAGGCCTTCAGCTCGCCCTTGGTGCCCTCCGCGATCACCTTGCCGTGGTCGATCACGGCGATACGGGACGCGAGATGGTCTGCCTCGTCCAGATACTGCGTGGTCAGCAGCACCGTCGTGCCCTGCGCGACGACCGCGCGCACGATGTCCCAGACCTGGTTGCGGCTGCGCGGGTCGAGCCCGGTGGTCGGCTCGTCCAGAAAGAGCAGATCCGGGGTGTTGAGGATGGACGCGGCGATGTCGATACGGCGCCGCATGCCGCCCGAGTAGTTCTTGACCTGCTTCTCGGCCGCCTCGGAGAGCCCGAAGGCGTCCAGCAGTTGCGCGGCACGCTCCCGCGCCGCCGGTTTGGAGTGGCCGAGCAGTCGGCCGAGCAGCACCAGGTTCTCGGCGCCGGTGAGGTCCTCGTCCACCGAGGCGTACTGACCGGTGAGGCTGACCCTGCTGCGGACTGCGTCGGCATCCTTCTGCACGTCCTTGCCGAAGACCCGGGCCTGGCCGCCGTCCGGCCGCAGCAGGGTGGCGAGCATCCGTACCGTGGTCGTCTTTCCGGCGCCGTTCGGGCCGAGGACGCCGTAGACCGTGCCCGCGGGCACGCTGAGATCGACGCCGTCGACGGCCCGGTTGTCACCGAAGACTTTCACCAGGCCCGTGGTCTCGATTGCCAGATCTGTACTCATCGTCAGTTCCTTCTGATCCTTCTGGGAGCTCTGCCGGACGGTCCAGGGGGTTGACTCGGGTCGTCGGGTGAAGTCATCGGCGGGGCCTCGGGTCCGGGGAGCTCCAGGACCAAAGGCCCTAGGAGACGTACGGGCGGGCGGCGCGGGCCTCCCGCAGCGCCAGGCCCCACCAGCCCAGCTGATCGAGCATCAGCCCCGCCGCGCGGTCCCGGCCCTCGGGCGCCTCGTCGAGGAGGTTGATGCTCACGACATTGCGCAGGGTCACGGTGTGCAGCCCGGTGAAGACCGAGCGCAGCTGCTCGACTGCGTACAGCCCGCCGGAGTCCCCGCATGGGGCGCCTCCCTCGGCCGGTCTCCGGCCCGCACCCAGGGGGCGCGAGACGGCGGCGCGCGGCCGCCGGATCAGATCTGGCGGCCGAGCGAAGAGGAGTCCGGCAGCCCTATTCCCTGCTGTGGAAGACGTAGAACGCGGAGACGAACATCGCCCCGGCGAGGATCAACCCGATACCCGACGACTTGAGCACGCTCTCCCCGCTCTGGCTGTACAGATAGCCCATGGCCCCGCCGAACAGCGTTGCGTACGCGGCGGCCCGGACCTCATACGGCAGCGCATGCTGGATCCGGCCCAGCGCGAAGGCGAGAGCCGCGACGATGACGCCGCAGACGACCCCGAAAAGGACGTCGCCCCAGTTGACGTCCCGGCCGGTGCGGCGGAGGAACCCCGCGTAGAAGCCGTAGACCACGCCCAAGGTGACGGGCACCACCCAGGCGCGAGAACCGTGGTGCCGTACGGGCACCGCTGCATGTGCGGCCATGGCGGAGAGCTCCTTCCCTCGTCCCCCTTTTCGTCCCCTCCCCCGAATTTCCCCGCTTTCCCGCGCCCTCCCCCGCGTCCCCTTTCAGGGCACACCCGCACCCGCCGCCGGGCAAGTCGGAACACCGCTCATTCAGGGCACGCCCGGTCGGCGGAGCACCGGTCGCGCCCGGCCCGCGGCACACGTTCCCTTGAGGAGTGCGGAGCTTCCTCTCAGCGGTGTCGGCGGTGCTGATCGTCCTCGTGGCCCTCCTGACGCCACTGAGCGCGCTCGCGGTCTGGGCCGACCGGGAGATCGGCGACACGAACGCCTACGTCGCCACGACGGCGCCGCTCGCGTCGGACCCCGCGGTGCAGAACGCGGTCGCCGTACGGATCACCGCCGAGGTCATGCAGAAGATCGACGCCGGTCCTTTCGACGTCGGTCCTTTCCAGGAGGACGTACGGAGTCTGCTGTACGAGGCGGTGATCTCCTTCTCCGGCACCGACTCCTACAAGACCGCGTGGAACACCGTCAACGGAGCCGCCCACACCGCGGTCGAGCAGGCGCTGACCAGCGACAGCGGCGATTCGGTCAGCATCGATCTGGCACCCGTGATCGAGCAGGTGAAACAGCAGCTCAGCGCGGACGGACTGCCGTTCGCGGACCAGATTCCGGTCGGGCGGACCCGGATCACGATCCTGGATTCCGACAAGCTCGGCGTCGCACGCGAGATCTTCGACGGCCTGCAGATCGCGGGGGTGTGGCTGCCGATCGCGACCTTGCTGCTGGCGGCGGCCGCGGTGCTCCTGGCCGTCCGCGGAGGCCGCGCCCTCATCGGCCTCGGCATCGCGCTCGCGGTGGGCGGTGTGCTGCTCCACATCGCGGTCACGCTCGGCCGCGGCCTCGCCCTCGACGACCTTCCCGGGGACGTGGACCGCCCGGCGGCGAGCGCGGTGTACGACGCCCTGACGGCGACGCTGCGCACGACGGCCTGGTGGGTGCTGGGGGCGGGCCTTGCCCTGGCGGCGATCGCGTGGCCGGCGCAGCGGCGGGGGCGGCCTGATCGGGGGAGCTCCTCCCCTCCACCCCGCCTCGACGTCACCGCAAAGGACCGACCCTTTCTTCGCTGAACTGGGCGAACTCGTACGCGTCGTGCGACGAGAAGATCCGGATCAGCCTCGGGTCCGCCCGGCGCAGTTCCTGCAGCCGTTCCAGCTGCATCAGCCGCTCGCCGTGGTTGTCCGCCACCAGGCGCTGGTGGAGCGCCACCGGGCGGGGGCAGCGGGAGCGGCGCAGATCCATTTCGCCGTGGAAGAAGTACGCGTCGCCCGCGTGCAGCAGCCAGCGGTCCGGCTGTTGGACGGCCACCGCGCAGTGACCGCGGGTGTGGCCCGGCAGGGGAACCAGCAGGATGTCGGGGGAGCGCAGGATCCGGGCCGCGGCGAAGCCGTGCCAGTCGGAGTCCGCTGTGTCGTGGACGATCCAGCGCGGGCCGTGGGCCCACTGCGCGGTGACATAGCGGCCGGCGTCGAGGCGAGTGTCGCGGCGCATCGCCGCGCGGTACTCGTCGGCCATCACATGGACCCGCGCGTCCGGGAAGTCGGCCAGACCGCCCGCGTGGTCCTGGTCGAGGTGGGTCAGCACGATGTCCTGGACGTCGTAGGGGTCGTAACCCAGCGCCCGGATCTGATGGACCGCAGTACGGGACAGATCCAGCGTCGGCCTCATGGTCCGCCGGAAGAACGCCCCGAGCCGCCGCGGGTCCCCGACGTCGGCGGTGCCCAGGCCCGTGTCGACGAGGACGAGGCCGCTGCCCGTGACCACCAGCAGGCAGTGGGCGACCAGCGGGGCGCCGCCGACCGGGTGCATCGGGGCGCAGTCGAGATGGTGAACAGTGGGCACAGACATGCCTGACTCCGCTTACGCGGGGAGGGGGAGGAACGGCGCGAGGCCGAACTGGGCGAGGATGGCCGCGGTGTCGTCCGCGTGCCGCGGCAAGACCAGCTCATCGCGCTGGTCGGTCAAGGCGGTGGTGCGGGTCGCCTCGTAGTACGCGGCGGGCCCGTCGAAGACCTGGCCTGTGGCGACGATTTCGTACCGGCGTTGGCCGAAGGTCTTCGGGGGTGTCGTCGAACTCGTACTGGCGTTGGCCGAAGGTCTTCGGGGGTGTCGTCGAACTCGTGCCGGTTCTCGCCCGCCATGTACTCGAGGACGAGAGCCTCGCGCGCTTCCTTCGTCATCGTCCGGGCCCTCCAGGCCAGTAAGTCCCGTACTTACGCCGTGAGCAGGCGAAGTACGCGACCGAGGGAAGCACCTAGGCTGTAAGCCGTCAAGGAATATGACAGGAGTCCGCGAAACCCCCCCAGGAGCACCCCGATGTCTGACGAAGGGTCCCGTCAACACCCCACGGAGCGCGGCACATTGGCCCAATGACCGACCTCCTGCGAGCCGTCGCCGAGCGGGCCGGCATCCCGTGAACCGCTGTCCCACGAGCGGATCGACGCAACAGACTCACCGAGACTGACGTCCTCATCACCGACGGACATCTGACAGACATCCAGCGACATCCCGCGGCTCGGAGGCCGGTATGGACAGCGCCATCTCGACGGCGGCACCGGCCGCCGCGCAGGACGCCCCCTTCCGCCGGTCCGGCGGCCGCCGCGCCGCCGCCTGGCTGGCCGGCCTGCTGCTCATCGTGCCCAGCGTGGTCGCCGCCTGCCGGGCCGGGGACACCGACGGCATCACGCCCGTCCCCCAGCTGCTCGCGTTCCTGCCCTGGCTGCTGCTGCCCGCCGGGGCCGCCCTGCTGCTGGCCCTCCTCGCGCGGTGGCGCACCGGCACGGTCTGGGCCCTCGCCGTGCTGGCCGTCACCGGGTGGTTCGTCAGACCGTACGACACAGGGCTCACCGAAGATCCGCCCGGCCCGGTCGTCGCCCGCCTCGAAGTGCTCACATCGAACGTCGAGTTCGGCAACGCCACCAAGGGGCTGCTCGCCACCATCCGCCGCGAGCAGCCCGACCTGGTCTTCGTCCAGGAATGCGACCACACCTGCTCGAACGCGCTCGCGGCGGAGATCTCCCGCGCCGACTACCCGTACCGCAATGTCGTCGAGGGCTACTCGGCCTCCGGCTCGGCCATCATCAGCAAGCACCGGCTGGGCCCGGCCCCGGAGATCGACGCCACGCTCGCGATGCCGGGCTCGGTCGCCATGGTCGGCGACCGCCCGGTGAATCTGCAGCTCGCGCACCCCCTGCCGCCCATCCCCAACGGGGTGGACGACTGGCAGCGGGAACTCGGCCTGGTGCGTACGTACGCCGCCGGAACCAAGGGGCGACCGGCCGTCCTCGCCGGAGACTTCAACGCCACCCAGGACCACGCCGCCTTCCGCCGGCTGCTCGACGCGGGCCATCTGCGCGACAGCGCCACCCTCGCGGGCGCGGCCCGCACCCCCTCCTGGCCGGCCATGGTCCGCCGACCGCTGGGCGCCCAGATCGACCACGTCCTGATCAGCGCGGACTTCTCGGTGCGCAGGGCACGCTTCCTGGATCTGGCGGACACCGACCACCGGTCGCTGCTGGTCGAACTGGAACTGCACGACGTGCGCTGAAGGCCCGCCCGGGTAAGAGTGGGGTCGAGGTGGCCAGAGCAGGGGGGCCGTCCATCAGGAGGCATTCCGGATGCGCGCTGTCGCGGTCAGGGCGTTCAGGGCCGAGCCCGAGCTGATCGAGGTCCCCAAACCGGAGCCCCGCGAGGGCGAGGTGCTGGTGAAGGTCGAGTACGCGGCGCTCAACCCATTCGACTGGCGGGCCGCCGACGGACTGCTCGAAGGCCGGGTCCCACATGTGTTTCCGCTGGTCATGGGCTCGGACTTCGCGGGCAAGGTGGATGTGGTCGGCCCCGGCGAGAACCGCTTCCGGGTGGGCGACCCGGTCTTCGGCCAGGCCGGCCGGCCGCCGGTCGGCACCGGCACCGGCACGTACGCCGAGTACGTGACGATGCCGCAGGACGCGGCGATCGCGTTCGTGCCCGACGGCCTGCCGCTGAAGACGGCGGCCCTGCTGCCGACGGCCGGGATGAGCGCCGCGCAAGTCCTGGACGCGGCGGGCGTACGCGCCGGCCACTCGCTGCTGGTCATCGGCGCGGCGGGCGGCGTCGGCAGCTATCTGACCCAACTGGCAGCCGACCGCGGCAGCCACGTCCTGGCGGCGGTGCGCGGCGACGAAGAGCACCGGATGTCCGCGCTCGGGGCGGCCGTCACCCTCGACACCACGACGCGCGATCTGCACTCCGCGGTACGGGACGCCTGCCCGGACGGCGTCGACGCCCTGGTCGACCTGGTCTCGCCCGACCCGGACTCCTTCACCGCGAACGCCACCCTGGTACGGCCCGGCGGCCGCGCCCTCACCACCCGCTCCGCGGCGGACCCGGCGCGGCTCCCCACTGGGGTCGAGGGCGTTGACTTCCATCTCAAGGCCTCGTCCGCCCTGCTGGACATCCTGGCCGAGGCGGCCGCGGACGGCTCCCTCAATGCCCCGGTGGACGCCGAATACCCGCTGGAGAAGGCGCCGGACGCGCTCGCGCAGAACCGGGTGGGCGGGGCGCGCGGCAAGACGGTCTTCGTACTCTGAATTCGTACGCCGCGTTCGCACGCGGGTTCGTACGCCGCGTTCGTACTCCGAGAGGAGGTGTCATGGACAACGATCAGATACTCGGCAGCATCAACGATCTCGTCGCCGAGGAACGCGCCCTGCGGGAGCGGTCTTCCCAGCAGCACGGCCTCGACTCCGACGAACTCGCGCGGCTGCGCGACCTCGAGGTCCGGCTCGACCAGTGCTGGGACCTGCTGCGCCGGAGGCGCGCCAAGGCTGAGTTCGGAGAGGACCCGGACACGGCGAGGGTGCAGCCCGCCGACGAAGTGGAGGGCTACCTCGGCTGACCGCCCCGCCCTGACGTCCCGCAGGGGAGTTGCGCCGGAGGGCGACTTCGAGGTCTTTTGATGACCATGGGCGACGACGCGGGCGGGACTTCCTCCGGATCAGGGACAAGAGCGGGACGGCTGTCCCCGCCCGAGTGGCTGCTCAAGGGCCTGCGTCCGCAGACCGCGCCCGTCCCGTGGGCGGCCTGTGCCCGCGCCGCCGTCGCGCTCGCCGCACCGCTCGCGGTCGGGCTCGCCGCCGGGCAGCCCGTGTACGGGGCGCTCGTGTCGATGGGCGCGCTGTCGGGCGTCATCGGCGACACCGCCGACGCGTACCGCATGCGGATCTTCAATATCGCGGTCCCACAGCTCTTCGGCGCGGTCGGCGTCACGCTCGGCACGCTCGTGTACGGGGAGGGCTGGCTCGCGGTCGCCGCGCTGACCCTCGTCGCGCTGGTCTCCGGGATGATCTCGTCGATCGGCGCGGTGGCCTCCGTGGGCGGGCTGCTGCTACTGCTCAACGCGGTGGTGGCCGCGGGGCTGCCGATGCCGGGGCCGTGGTGGAAGGCGCCGCTGCTGCTCACGCTCGGCGGGCTGTTCGTCCTCGTACTGACGCTGCTGGCCTGGCCGATGCGGGGGCGGACAGCGGAGCGGACCGCGGTCGCCGAGACGTATCGCAGTGTCGCCGATCTGCTGGGGGCCGGGGGCACGGCGGCGTACGACGACAAACGCCAGGCCGTCACGGAGTCCCTCAACACCTCCTACGACCTGATCCTCGCCAGGCGGGCCCGCGACCACGGGCGGCGCAGCCCGCTCGTACGGCTGCTCTCGCAGCTCAATGCGCTCATCCCGCTCGTCGAGGCGGCCGCGGCCGCGCATCTGCACGGGCGGGCCTCGCGGCGGCCCGAAATCGCCGCGGCCGTACGGGACTTGGCCGACGCGGTCGACCGGGGCGGCCGCGGCGATGCACCCGACCTGGTGCTGCCGGAGCCGGAGGGTCCCGCCGACCGCGCCGTCGACACCGCACTGCGGCACGCCGCCGTCGTCGTGCACAAAGCCGACCCCGACCCCTACAACGTCGACGACCGGCTCGGCCGGCCCGCGGCACTGAGCATCCGGGCCCGGCGCGCAGCCCGCAGCGTGCTGCTCTCCGAGCCCTCCTGGCGCTACGGGCTGCGGCTCGCCCTCTGCATCGGCCTCGCGCAGGCACTTGTGTCGCTGGTGCCGGTGTCGCGCTCGTACTGGGTCGCGCTCACCGTCACCTTCGTCCTCAAGCCGGACTTCGGCTCGGTCTTCTCCCGCGCGGTGCTGCGGGCGCTGGGCACGGCGGCGGGACTGGTCGTCGCGGCGGCGGTGCTCGCGCAGGTGCCGCGCGGCTGGTGGGACGTGCCGGTGATGATGCTCCTCGCGGCGCTCATCCCCGCGTTCTCCGCGAAGGGGTACGCCTTCCAGACTGCGGCGATCACCCCGGTGATCCTGCTGCTCTCCGACATCCTCAACCACCAGGGCTTCGACCTGGTCCTGCCGCGACTCGTGGACAGCCTCATCGGCTGCGCGATCGCGCTGGTCGCGGGCTATCTGCTCTGGCCGGAGAGCTGGCACACCCGGATCGGCGACCGATTGGCGACGGCGGTGGAGGACGCGGCGCGCTACGTGGAGTGGGCGTTCGGCACCGAGGCGGAGGACCAGGGGGAGCGGGTGCGCAGGCGGCGCCGGATATACCGCGACCTGTCGTCGGTCCGGTCGGAGTTCCAGCGAGCCCTGACCGAACCGCCGCCGACGGGGGCGCGGGCGAAGGCCTGGTGGCCGCTGGTCGTAGCCGTCGAGCGCATCGTGGACGCGACGACGGCGGCGAGGGTCCGGGTCAACCACGGCGCGGAGCCGCCGACACGGGCGGAGGTGGCGGCGGTCGAGCAGCAGCTGCACGAGCTGGCGGAGGGGCTCAGGGCGAGCGAGGTGCTGGTGGAGGTACGGGCGGAGCTGGCGGGGGACGAGGAGGGGGTGCTGGGGGCGCTGCGCCAGGAGGTAAAGGCGGCGAGGGCGATCGCGTCACCGGAACGACCGGGGTGAGCGGCCCCCGCCGCTTCCCGGCTGCGCCGGGCAACACCGCGACCCACACCGCGGACCCGCCTCACCGCGCCTCCGGCAAACCCCCCTGCAGCTTCTCCAGCTCCCGCCTGTCCCTCTTCGTCGGGCGGCCCGCGCCCCGTTCCCGGACCGCCACCGGGGCCGTGAACTCCCTCGGCGGAGGCGGCGGGCTGTTGTCCACGTAGCACTGGGTCGCCACCGGCGGGCCCACCCGTTTGCGGACGATCTTCGAGACGACCACCAGGCGTTCACGACCCGCGTGGAACACCCGCACCTGGTCCCCCGCCCGCAGCGTGTGCGCCGGCTTGACCCGTTCGCCATTCACGCGGACATGTCCGGCCCGGCAGGCCGACGCCGCCTGGGAGCGGGTTTTTGTGAGCCGGACCGACCAGATCCATGCGTCGACCCGTACGGTCCCCTCGTCCGAAACCTCTGCAGCCATACCCCGACTCTACGATTCATTCGGCCCGCGCCGCAGACCCAAAGCAGTCCCGGGCGCCGCGACCGGGTGGGGGCAGCCCCACCCCCTCACGCCGTCGGCGTTCATCCGACTACGATGCGCACGTTCTCTCTTCACGGAGGCCTTCACTCCGCAGCGGGCGTTCGTCTCTGAGATACCGACATATGTCGTGCGGCACAAGGGCATTCAGCACCAGGGCGTTCGGAGAATCCCATGCGCAACAGCTCCGGCAGAGGGCTACAGCCCAATGTCCTCGGCACGTTCGACACCATCGTGATGGCAATCGCGGGCAGCGCTCCCGCCTATTCCATCGCGGCCACCACCGCCGTACTCGTCGCGTCCGTCGGCCTCGCCGGACCCGCCGCCCTGCTCTACTGCGCCATACCCATGCTCGGCATCGTCCTGGCCTACAGCAGGCTCGGCCGGATCGATGTCAGCGCGGGCGCCGGCTACTCCTGGGTGGGCCGCACCCTCCATCCCTTCCTCGGCTTTCTGTCCGGCTGGGCGCTGGTGGTCTCCGCGACGATCTTCATGGTGGCCGGTTCGCTGCCGGCCGGTGCCATGACGCTCGCGCTCTTCGACCCCGCGCTCGCCGAGAACACCTTCCTCGCGACGGCCGTCGGCGCCGCCTGGTTCGTGATGATGCTGATAGTCGTACTCGGCGGGGCGCGGCTGACCGTACGAGCACAACTCCTCATGTCCGGCGTCGAGCTGCTGATCCTGCTGTTCTTCATCCTCGCCGCGCTGCTGCACAACGGAGCCGCCGCCGCCTTCGACTGGTCCTGGTTCGGCTTCTCGCACTTCGACGGACCGGCAGAATTCGCCTCCGGCGCGCTGGTCGCCGCGTTCTACTACTGGGGCTGGGACGTCACCAGCAACCTCAGCGAGGAGACCCGCGACAGCCGCCGCACCGCCGGCCTCGCCGCGCTCGTCGGCGTCGGCGTCGTCTTCCTCCTCTTCGAGGCCTTCACCATCGCGGTGAACGTGCTCCTGAAAGCCGACGACATCAAGGCAGGCGGCGCCAACGTCCTCGGCCTTCTCGGCGATACGATCTGGCCCGGCGTCGGCGGGAAACTGCTGGTCGTGGCGGTGCTGCTGTCCACCGTCGCCACCTTGGAGACCACTCTGATCCAGGTCACGCGGTCGCTGTTCGCGATGGGCCGGGACCGTACGATGCCCGCCGCGCTCGGCACCGTGCACCGCCGGTGGAACACCCCGTGGGTCGCGGTCGCCGTCGTCGGCGCGGTGGCGCTCGTAATGTTCGTCGCCTCCACCGCGCTTGGCTCGGTCGGCAATGTGCTGTCGGCCGCGGTCTCCGCCATGGGCCTGCAGATCGCGTTCTACTACGGGCTCGCGGGCATCGCCGCGGTCGTCGCGTACCGCAAAATGCTGCTCACGTCCGTACGCGACTTCGTCCTCGGCGGCGTGTGGCCGCTGCTCGGGGCAGTGTTCATGCTCTGGATCCTCATCGAGGCGCTGAGCGAGCTGAGCGCGGCCTCGATCGCGATCGGCATCGGCGGTCTTGCCGCCGGTCTGGTGCCGATGATCCGTTACTGGCGGCAGGGGAGTTCGTACTACCGTCCTGCCCGGCTGGAGGCGACGCGCGCCGTCGCCGCCGAGGAGCAGTACGCCAACTCCGCGTCGCAGCATCCGGATTACGCCGACAAGTCGCTGGCCACGGACTTCTGAGAGGAAGTGCCGCAGATGGCCGCCGCTCGCCGCCGTTTCGTACCGGACTTCGATCCCGCCCTCGGGGACCGGCCGCTCGCCGACGCCGTCCACGACATCGTCATCGGCCGCTGGCAGGGTGTACGGGATCTACTGCGCGCCACCGGCGACGACTGGCCGCTGCGCACCCACCGGCTGCGGCTGCTCGCGCACGCGGCGGCGGGCTCGTCGGCGGTGGAGACCTGGCGGGCGGCGGAGCCGGACAACCCGGACGCGGCCGTGCTGCGGGCGGCGACGGAGGTCGTACGGATCTTCCACCAGGCGATCGAGGCGGGCCGCGGGGTCGGGCTCGACGAGGCCCGGCTCGATGTGGCGGTGATGGCCTGCCTGAGCGCGGCCGACGCGCGGCCGGCCGACCCGATGCCGTGGGTGTCGCTGCTGACAGTGGCGCGGCTGTACGAGACGGGGATTTCGCGGCGCGAACTGCGCTCCTGGTTCGACGAGTTGCGCCACCGCGACCCGTTCAACATCGAGGGCCATGTGCAGCTGCTGCGCTACTACTCGGCGCGCTGGCACGGTACGCACGGCAGGATGTACGACTTCGCCCGCGACGCGGCAGGCGCGGCACCGCCCGGGTCGCCGCTGCCTGTGCTGGTGCAGATCGCGCGGGTGGAGGAGTACCGCTATGCCACCGAGGGCGTGCTGGGCCGGGCGCCGGTACGGGACTTCGGGCGGCACTGGCACCACGAGCTGGCGGTGACCGAGGTGCAGCGCACCTGGGAGCGCTGGATCGGCGGCCGGGCCGGGGGCCCCGCCGTCCCGGAGGAGATCGGCGAGCTCAACTATTTGGCGCACGCGGCCTGCTACGCGGGCCTGAGCGAGGAGGCCCGGCTGCTGTTCGAGCTGCTGGGGACGCGGGCGTCCCGTGTCCCGTGGTCGTACACGGGCGACGCGACGGAGGAATTCACGAGGTGGCGCGCACACGTACGCGCCACCCCGTGAAGTTACGACTTACACGCCGATGTCGCGGCCGTCCTTGCGCCAGACGGAGACGACCGACGGACGGACGATCTTGCCCGCTCCGTCCGGCCACGCGCTCGCGGGCTTCTCGACGGACGCGCCGTCGAGCTCGCCCGGGTGCTGGACCGCGACGAGAACGCGGCGGTCCTGGATGATCGGGCCGCAGGTCTCGGCGCCGGTCGGGACGGTCAGGAACTGCTTGAGCTCACCGCGCTGCTCGCCCTGGGTCGCGACGCCGAACAGGCCGTCGTGGGAGCCGAGCTGGTTGCCGTCCGTGGAGATCCACAGGTTGCCGTACGGGTCGAAGGCGACGTTGTCCGGGCAGGAGATCGGGCTGACCTTCTCCTTCGGGAAGCCCGCGAAGTATGTCGCCGGATCGTTCGGGTCGCCCGCGACCAGGAAGAGCCGCCAGGCGAAGCCGTCACCGGCCGGGTCGTCCCAGTTTTCGGCGAGCTCCAGGATCTGGCCGTGCTTGTTGAGGTTGCGCGGGTTGGCCTCGTCCGCACCGGCCTTGCCGGGCTTGCCGCGGTCGGTGTTGTTGGTCAGCGCGACGTAGACGCGGCCGGTGCGCGGGGACGGCTCGACGTCCTCGGGACGGTCCATCTTGGTGGCGCCCACCTTGTCGCCGGCGAGGCGGGTGAAGATGTACACCTCTTCGGCGGACATGCCGGGGACGAACGACTTGTCGCCGCTGGCGAGCGGGATCCAGACGCCGCTGCCGTCGAACTCGCCGTCGTTCGGGAGCTTGCCGCTGCCGTCGAACTCGCTCGCCGGGCTGTCGCCGGTGAGCTTGGCGACGTAGAGCGTGCCCTCGTCGAGGAGCGTGCGGTTGTGCTCGCGGGCGGCTCGGCTGTCGCCCTGCTTCATCTGCTTCGACGAGACGAACTTGTAGAAGTAGTCGAAGCGCTCGTCGTCGCCCATGTAGACGACGGGGCGGCCGTCGTCGGTCAGGCGGGGCTGCGCTGCCTCGTGCTTGAAACGGCCGAGCGCGGTGCGCTTGCGCGGCGTGAACTCCGGGTCGTACGGGTCGAGCTCGACGACCCAGCCGAAGCGGTGGACCTCGTTGGGCTCCTGCTTCAGGTCGAAGCGCTTGTCGAAACGCTCCCACTTGCGCTCGGTCGCGCCGGTGCCGATGCCGTAGCGCTTGTCGGTGTCGCTGGAGGCATTGGCGAAGTACTGGTTGAAGTTCTCCTCGCCATGGAGCGTGGTGCCCCAGGGGGTGGTGCCGCCGGCGCAGTTGTTGAGCGTGCCGAGGACCTTGGTACCGGTCGGGTCGACGCTCGTACGCAGCAGGGCGCTGCCCGCGGCCGGGCCGGTGACCTTGAACTCGCTGGTCGCGGTGAGGCGGCGGTTGAGCGGGTGCCGGTTGACCGGGGTGAGCTTGCCGCTGCGGTTCTCCTCCTGGACCACGACAACGGACAGGCCGTGTGCGGCCCAGGCGATCTCGACCTGCTCGCGGGTCGGGTTGGCCGCGTCGTAGCCGCGGAACATCAGGACTTCGTCCGTGTACTCGTGGTTGGCGACGAGGACCTGCCGCCCCTCCTCACCGCGGAGGGGGAGCAGGGAGAGGAAGTCGTTGTTGTAACCGAACTGACCCGCCTGCGCCTTGGCGGTCTGCTTGTCGGCGTCGAAGGCGGGGGCGCCGCGGAGGATCGGGTCGCCCCACCGGATGACGACGTTCTGGGAGTAGCCGTCGGGGATGGTGACCTTGTCGTCCGTGTTGGGCGCGACGGCGGCGAAGCGGAGCCCACGGGCGCCGTCGGTCTTGCCGGGCGTGTTTCCCTTACCGTCCGTGGTCGCGGGCGCGGCGACGGCCTGGTTGCCGCTCTGGCCGATGACGGCACCGCCTGCGGCGGCGGCGACGGTCACGACGGCGGCGGTGCGCATCATCGATCTTCTCGAGAGCGCACCGGCTATGACGTCGCCGACGTACTCGTTGTCACTGGTGTTGGGCACTTCATGGAAGCAGGCGTCGCCGCAGCGATACCGGCAGGTGAGAGCGGAACGTCCGCCCGCATGGGTGTTCGAGTTCAACAGCGGCAGCAGTTTGCGCACTTCGTCCTCCTGCGGCGCAGCCTGCGCCGACATGGTGTCGGAATATCTCCAGCCGCGACGTTAAGGGCGTACATGTGCAATGCGGCAGCCGTGAAGTGAACGGGGGATGAATCCGGCGCGGCCGGGGCGGGGTTGACAACGAGGGCCTGCCCCTCCCCGGGTAAGAGCCCGGTGGCCGGTAACCTTACGTGTCCGCCCTGGCCAGGACACCCTGTGGACGCCCGGCCCAAGTGTGGACATTCACGCACTCACTCATGCGAAAGGCCTGGCCATGGGCATTCGGAGCTTGCTGCGCAAGGTGTTTGGACACGACCCATCGGAGCTCAACGAGTCGGCGGCAGCCTCCGTCCCGCCCCAGACCGAACGCTCGGACCCGCCCACAGCAACGGTCCCGGCCCCGTCCCCGGCGGAACGGGCGGCGGCGGACCTGGTCTCGGCGGCTTTCGACAACCCGACCCCGAGGGTCAGCGGCGCGTCGGTCCCGGCACAGGCGTCGCCGGACAAGGTGCCGGCGAGCCCGTCGGAGGCGGAGACCGCGGAGCCGTTGAGCGAGGCGGGCGAGCCCGTGGCCGAGGAGGCCGCCGCGGCATCCGCCGAGCCGGAGGACACCGAGCCCGTGGCCCCCGCCGAGGCGCAGGTCGCCCAGACGGAGGACACCGAGCCCGCGGCCGCCGAGGCGTCCTCGAACGCCACGGCCGAGGACACCGAGCCCGCCGCGGCGGAGCCGGAAGAGGAGACTGCGGCCCCCGAGCCTGAGGCCACCCCGGCCGCTGAGACCGGCACCGCGCCCGAGCCGGAGGCTGTTCCGGCGGAGCCGGAGAACGAGGCGGGCGAGCCCGTGGCCGAGGAGGCCGCCGCGGCTCCCGCCGAGCCGGTTGCCGAGCTGGAGGACACCGAGCCCGTGGCCCCCGCCGAGGCGCAGGTCGCCCAGGCGGAGGACACCGAGCCCGCGGCCCCCGCCGAGGCGCAGGTCGCCCAGGCGGAGGACACCGAGCCCGCGGCCGCCGAGGCGTCCTCGAACGCCACGGCCGAGGACACCGAGCCCGCCGCGGCGGAGCCGGAAGAGGAGACTGCGGCCCCCGGGCCGGAGGCCACCCCGGCCGCTGAGACCGGCACCGCGCCCGAGCCGGAGGCCGACGCTCCCGCCGAAGCGCAGACCGAGGTCCCTGCCGGTGCCGCGGCGAACGCCGAAGCCGAGGAGAGCGCCCCGGCTCCCGCCGCCGAGGCGGAGCCCGACGCATCCGCCACCGAGCCGGCAGCCGACGCCACGCCCCAGCCCGTCACGGCCGCGCTCGTCGAGCCGGAAGCCGACGCCACGCCCGAGCCGGAGGCACATGTACCCGCCGCCGAGCCGGAAGCCGACACCACGCCCGAGCCCGTCGCCGCAGCGGCCACCCAGCCGGAGGCCGACGCACTCGCCACCGAGCCGGAAGCCGACACCACGCCCGAGCCCGTCGCCGCAGCGGCCACCCAGCCGGAAGCCGACGCACTCGCCGCCGAGCCGGAAGCCGACACCACGCCCGAGCCCGTCGCCGCAGCGGTCGTCGAGGTCGAGCCGAAGGCAGACGCAGACGCCGTCGCCGACATCCCGCACCATCTCGCCCCCCACTACGCCGCAGCCGGCGCCGCCCTCGACAAGCGCGGGCTCACCGGAGCCGAGGCGCGTGTCTACCTCGTGCTCGACCGGTCGGGGTCCATGCGGGGCTACTACAAGGACGGCAGCGCCCAGCACCTCGGCGAGCAGGCCCTCGCGCTCGCAGCACATCTGAACGACGACGCCACCGTCAACGTCGTCTTCTTCTCCACCGAGATCGACGGCACCGGCGAGCTAACCCTCCCCGCCCACCAGGGACGCATCGACGAGCTCCACAACTCCCTCGGCCGCATGGGGCGTACGAACTACCACCTCGCCGTCGAAGAGGTCCTCGCCCTGCACGCCAAGGCCGACGCCGACGCACCCGCGTTCGTGATCTTCCAGACCGATGGTGCGCCCGAGTCCAAGACCGCCGCCACCGCCGCCCTCGCCGCGGCCTCCGCCAAGTCGGCACGGGTCTTCTGGCAGTTCGTCGCGTTCGGCGAGCACGACGCGAAGGCCTTCGACTACCTCCGCAAGCTCACCGCCGGCGACGCCACGGGCAACACCGGCTTCTTCCACGCCGGCCCCACCCCCCGCGAGGTCCCCGACGCCGAGCTGTACGAGGGGTTGCTCGCCCGCTGGCAGAACTAAGTCACCGGCAGCGTCACGGTGACGGCCGGCCCCCGCCCTCAGGACCCGGATCGGCCGTCACCGTGACGCCGTGGGCGTCAGCGATCGAGCGGACGATCGAAAGACCTCCACCCCCGCCCCGCCGAAGCCACACCCGGCCGCAGCCTTCACCTCGTAGCGCGCCGCCTCCTCCGCCACGACCTCCCCCAGGTCGACTGGCCCCAACTCTCCCTTCTCCTTATGGACGACATCTCACGGGGCACGGGGAAAGACCATGACCGCTGATTTCACAACGGACGAGAGCGACGGCTGGGTGGCCCGGCGGAGCGCAAGCGGGACGCCGATGTGCTGGACGAGCTCGGCGGGATGTGGGAAACACTCGGCCGGTACCCCGAGGCGATCTCCGCGGTGCGGGAGTCCGCAGCGCTGAGACGGGACCTCATGGCCCGGCCCCCGGGCACATCGACGGTCGCCGCACAGAAGGCGGAACTCGCGGACACGCTGCTGCTGCTCGCGTACTGCTACCTGCGGGCCGGGGCGGACGTGGCCGAGCGAGTGGTGCTCCGCGAGACCCTGCCCCTGCTCCGTGAGGGACGGACCGGCGATCCCGCGGCGGACAGCACGTGCCCGATGTCTGACGGATCTCGGCAGGTCCTACGCCCAGGCGGGGGCGCCCGCACGGGGGATCGGGCTGCTGGCCGAAGCCGTGGTGGAGTGGCGACGCGCGCAGGACCAGGTCCAGCTGATCGGCGCCCTCAGATCGCTGCGCGACGCCCAGCGCGACGCGGGCGACCACCGAGACGCGGTGCGCACCGCGGAGCTGGTGGATGAGGAGAGCCACCCCGGCGGGAGCGAGGCGTCCGGCATGGCCCACGCCCAGGATCTGCTCAACCTGGCCCATATGTATGCCCTGACGGGGCGGTACGCATCCGCCAGGCGCCGCGTGACGGAGGGTATGGCCCTGTGCCGTTCGGCGGCGGACGACGACCCCGGGGAGCGGCAGAGTCTGGCCTGGGGACTCCTGCTGCAGGCCAGGACCCTCGGTCTGTGCGGCCGGCGCGGTGGCCTCCGGGACATCTCGGCGGCGCTCCCCGTGGCGCGGGAGGCACTGGAGCCGTACACCCGGCTGTCCCGCTCCGCCCCCGAGCTGGTCCGCACCCGCCCGCGAGGCGGCCGACACCTGCGCCCAGCTGCTGACCCGCCTCGGCCGGGGTGGCCGAGGCCCGCCTGACGCGTCGCCTGCACGGCGCCTGAGACCTTAAGGGAGCTGTCTGTGCCCGAGGAAGACATGACCGCCGAACCCAGCGTCATCGAGGAGGAACAACGCGTTTGCGATGGCCTTCGGAACTCTGGAGGAGTTCGTGAAGGACTATCTGGCCCCGCTGCTCGGCGACCGCGATACGACGCACGCCGCCGCCTGGTGCCCGGCGTGGTTCAGGCATCCCGAGGCGCTCGTGCGTCTGAACGCGGTGTGGCGGGCCTTCGAGTATCTGAAGCCGGATGCGGCCCTCGGGCTCTCCAACTGGTGGCTTCACCACGCCGACCCGCATCTCTCGGCGCTGATGGATCCGGTGACCGGGCCCTTCGTGAGGTGCCGCTCGGGCCATATGGCCGGTCTGCGTTCGCTCCCCTGTGACGAGGCCCCGCCGGGTCTCTGGGACAGCGCGGCAGTCTCGGTCGTCCACGGGGACCCGTTCGACGTCGGGCCCGCCGGCGACCGTCCGTAATCGGTGTGAGTCGATCTTCCGGCGGCCGTTAGGATTTCGACCATGGCGGCCACTGGATCCGAGAAGCAAGGGGCGAAGGCGTACTACGTCTCGACCCCCATTTACTACGTCAACGACGCTCCTCACCTGGGCCACGCCTACACGAC
This sequence comes from Streptomyces sp. NPDC000880, assembly GCF_053599675.1. NCBI lineage: Bacteria > Bacillati > Actinomycetota > Actinomycetes > Kitasatosporales > Streptomycetaceae > Streptomyces > Streptomyces sp. NPDC000880. The sequence goes on from NZ_JBSFMS010000019.1 coordinate 56,015, forward strand.
CGTCGCAGGCGACGTGCTCACACGCTGGCACCGTCAGCGTGGCGAGAAGGTGTGGTACCTCACCGGCACGGACGAGCACGGTCAGAAGATCATGCGCACTGCCGAGGCGAACGGCGTCAGCCCGCAGGAGTGGTGCGACAAGCTCGTGGAGGAGGCCTGGAAGCCCCTCTGGGAGCACCTGAACATCGCGAACGACGACTTCATCCGCACGACGGAGAAGCGGCACACGGACCGTGTGCAGGAGTTCGTGCAGGACCTGTACGACAAGGACGAGATCTACAAGGGCGGGTACGAAGGCCCGTACTGCGTGGGCTGCGAGGAGTACAAACTCCCCGCCGATCTGATCGACGGCGAGGGCGAGTACGCCGGGCAGAAGCTCTGCCCGATCCACAAGAAGCCGGTGGAGACCCTCAAGGAGGAGAACTACTTCTTCAAGCTCAGCGAGTACGGCCCGAAGCTGCTGGAGTTCTATGAGGCCAACCCCGGCTTCATCCAGCCCGAGTCCGCCCGCAACGAGGTCGTGAACTTCGTCAAGCAGGGCCTGCAGGACCTCTCGATCTCGCGCTCGACGTTCGACTGGGGCGTCCCGGTGCCGTGGGACCCCAAGCACGTCATCTACGTCTGGATCGACGCGCTGCTCAACTACGCGACGGCGGTCGGCTACAACGAGAACCCGGCGAAGTTCGAAGAGACCTTCCCCGCCGATGTGCACCTGGTCGGCAAGGACATCCTGCGCTTCCACGCGATCATCTGGCCCGCGATGCTGATGGCGAACGGCCTGCCTGTGCCGGGTCGCGTCGCCGCGAACGGCTGGCTGATGGTCGGCGGCGAGAAGATGTCGAAGTCGAACCTGACGGGTATCAAGCCGCAGGATCTGACCTCGCACTTCGGCGTGGACGCGTACCGCTGGTACTTCCTGCGCGCGATCGCGTTCGGCCAGGACGGGTCGTTCTCCTGGGAGGACTTCACCGCCCGGTACACCAGTGAGCTCGCCAACGACTACGGCAACCTCGCGTCCCGTGTCGCGGCGATGGTCGGCAAGTACTTCGGCGGCGCGCTGCCACAGGCGACGGCGTCCGGCGAGGCGGAGAAGGCGGTCCAGGCCGGACTGGCGAAGGCGGTTGCCGAGGCCGACCGGAAGATCGGCGAGGAGCTGGACTTCCAGGGCGGCATCCTGGCGATCTTCGATTTCGTGAAGCAGGTCAACGGCTACATCACGGAGCAGGAGCCGTGGAAGGTCGCCAAGGACGATTCGGAGGAGGGCCAGGCCCGTCTCGCGACGATTCTGTACACGGCGGCCGAGTCGCTGCGGGCGGTCGCGGTGCTGCTGAACCCGGTCATGCCTGAGACCTCGCAGGCCCTGTGGGACTCGCTCGGCGCGGAGGCGTTGCTGGGCGCCCTCGGCGACCAGCGGGTCCAGGACGCGGGCGAATGGGGCAAGCTCCCGGCGGGCGTGACGGTGACGAAGGGCGCGGTGCTGTTCCCGCGCCTGGAGGAGAAGCCCGCATAGTCAGGCGTACGAAAGGGGCCCCGGACCTGCTCCTGGGCCCCTTTTCACGTGTGCCGGCCGTATGTCAACTTCACGTATGTCAACGTCCCGCTTCACGTGTGTCAGCGTCCCAGCGCCGCCGCGTCGCCCATCACCACCACCGGCCGCTTCGCCGGGTCCAGCCACCGCAGCAGCTCCTTCATCCGGCCGAGCGGCAGCGAGACGCAGCCCTGCGTGGGCCCCCCGTGGTCGACGTGGATCCAGATACCGCCGCCCTTTTCGGCGCCGAGCGGCCGGGACCAGTCCAGCGGGGAGTTCCCCGGCTCGCGGTTGTAGTTGATGGCCACGACATGGTCGAAGGACCCCTCGAGAGGCTCCCCCTCGAAGCCGGTGCCGGGCGCGTCGAAGGCGGGTCCAGCGTCGTACGGCAGCTTCGTGCCCGGGTTGGGCAGCTTGCCGCCCGCGTCCGTGAGACCGAAGACCCCGATCGGCGAGCGGTTGTCGGCCGTGCGGTGGTCGTCGGTCCAGCCGAGCAGGGCGTTGTGCGCCGGCCACGGGTCGGAAACGGGCTTCCAGCCCCGGACGGGATCGCGCTCGTAGAGCAGGGCGACGGACTGGCTGGAGTTGGGGTGGTTGCCGACCACCACGACCGCCTGCCGGTTCGCAGCGGTGATCTTGGCGCGGGTCTGCGGTCCGACGGAGGGGATCTCCTGCGCCTGGACGGTCTGTGCCTCGGCGCCGAGCTGCCCGGCAGGGCCCGACTTGGCGGCGCTGCTCGCGGGTCTCTTCGCGGCCACGGGCGCAGCATTGCCGGTATCGCCCGCGCAGCCAGTGAACAGCAGACCAGCGACGGCCAGTGCGACCGCCTGGAACGGTCCTGTGCGGAGGGACATGTGCGGGCCTTTCAGTTCGACAGCTTGATGTGCTGCTGCGGTCGGGGCCGGGCCGGAGGCGACCTCGACCCCCCGCCACATCAAATCGGACATGTACTATCATCTGTTGCGTTTCAGTCACAACGCGTGAGGCGTCGCCGGTAGACACAGAGGCTGACGAAGATCGCCGAGTCCGTGGACGCGCCGATCGGGTTGCCCGCGGCACGCAAGAAGGGCCCCGGAACCGTTCGGTTCCGGGGCCCTTCGACGAGAGAGTGCGCGTCAGCCGATGCCCTCGTCCGGGCGTACGTACTACTTCGCGGGCTTGTCCTTGTCCGCGACCGGCTTGCGGAGCGCGATATTCAGCTCCCGCAGCCGCAACTCGTCCAGCTCGGTCGGCGCGCCCATCATCAGGTCCTGCGCGTTGCCGTTGAGCGGGAAGGCGATCGTCTCGCGGATGTTCGGCTCGTCGGCCAGCAGCATCACGATGCGGTCCACGCCCGGCGCGATGCCGCCGTGCGGCGGGGCACCGAACTGGAAGGCACGGAGCATGCCGGAGAACTCGTGCTCGACGGTCTCCTTCGAGTAGCCCGCGATCTCGAACGCCTTGAACATGATCTCGGGCTCGTGGTTCCGGATCGCGCCGGAGGACAGCTCGACGCCGTTGCAGACGATGTCGTACTGCCAGCCCAGAATGTCCAGCGGGTCCTGGGTCTCAAGGGCCTCGAGGCCGCCCTGGGGCATCGAGAACGGGTTGTGCGAGAAGTCGATCTTGCCGGTCTCCTCGTCCTTCTCGTACATCGGGAAGTCGACGATCCAGCAGAAGCGGAACACGCCCTCCTCGAAGTGGCCGGCGCGCTTGGCGGCCTCGACGCGGACCGCGCCCATGATCTTGGAGACCTCGTCGAAGTCGCCGGCGCCGAAGAAGATCGCGTGGCCGGGCGCGAGCGAGAGACGCTCGGTGAGGACCTTGACGTTCTCCTCGGTGAGGAACTTCGCGATCGGGCCGGTCAAAGAACCGTCCTCGCCCACACGGACCCAGGCCAGGCCCTTCGCGCCGTGCTCGACGGCGAAGTCGCCGAGGCCGTCGAAGAACTTCCGCGGCTGGGAAGCCGTGTCCGGCACCGGCAGCGCCCGTACGTGCTTTCCGGCGAAGGCCTTGAAATCCGAGCCCTCGAAGACGTCCGTGACGTCGACGAGCTCCAACTGGGCGCGCAGGTCCGGCTTGTCGTTGCCGTACTTGAGCATCGACTCGCGGAACGGGATCCGCGGGAACGGCGAGGTGACGTGCCGACCGCCGCCGAACTCCTCGAAGAGCTCGGTCATCAGCTTCTCGATCGGCTGGAAGACGTCCTCCTGCTCGACGAAGCTCATCTCGACGTCGAGCTGGTAGAACTCGCCCGGCGAGCGGTCGGCGCGGGCGTCCTCGTCGCGGAAGCAGGGCGCGATCTGGAAGTAGCGGTCGAAGCCGGAGATCATCAGCAGCTGCTTGAACTGCTGCGGGGCCTGCGGCAGCGCATAGAACTTGCCGGGGTTCAACCGGGAGGGGACCACGAAGTCGCGCGCGCCCTCGGGGGAGGTCGCGGTCAGGATCGGGGTCGCCATCTCGTTGAAGCCGAGCGCGGTCATCTTCTGCCGGATGGCGGAGATGACTGCCGTACGCAGCATGATGTTGCGGTGCATGCGCTCGCGGCGCAGGTCGAGGAAGCGGTACTCCAGACGCCGCTCCTCGTTCACGCCGTCGTCGGCGTTGATGGTGAAGGGCAGCGGTGCGGCCGCGCCGAGCAGCTCGACCTCAGAGACTTCCACCTCGATCTCGCCGGTGGGCAGATCGGTGTTCACGTTCTCGGCGCCGCGCGAGACGACCTTGCCGTCGACGCGGACGACCGACTCCTTGCTGACCTTGTCGAGAGTCTCGTAGGCAGGGGTGCCGGGACGGGCGACGAGCTGCGTGATGCCGTAGTGATCGCGCAAATCGATGAAGAGGATGCCGCCCAGGTCTCGGCGATTGTGCAGCCAGCCGCTCAGCCGGACGTCGGCGGAGACGTCAGAGGCGCGGAGCTCGCCGCAGGTGTGGGACCTGTACCGATGCATCGTCGTTCATCCAGTCTTAGCGAAATTGAGAGAGGTGGGCCCGTCAAGGGTACCGGCCTGGCCCCGGTCACCTCATTGACATACGCATGCCAGGATCCCGGCAGGTCATCGCCACCAAGATCTGAATAAAGTGAGGCAATGCGCACCGAGGACGTCCTGGCCGCGATCGCAACCGGCCTGTGGCGGTGGGACAACGCGTCCAGGACGGTGAACCTCGACGCCGAGGCCGCCCGGCTGCTCGGGATGCCGGGCGAACCGGGTGTCTTCCCGGAGTCCGCCGTGCGCTCCCGTTTCCACCCGGTCGACTGGAACGAAATCAACGGCATCGTCAGTCTCGCTGTCGCCGAGGGGACCCTCGCCGAGGCCAGACTGCGGATCGTCGACGAGGCGGGCCATGTGCTCCGTACCGTACGCAGCCGCTCCAAGCCCGTCATCCGCGGCCGCGACTTCGAACTGGTCGGCATGGTCCAGGAGGTCGCCGAGCCGCAGCCCGGCATGACCGCCGCGCAGAGTTCGATCACCGGCGACTGGCGGCGCTCGCGCGAGGCGTTCCTGCTGGACGCGGGCCGGGCGCTGGCCGAGGCCCACTCCACCGCGGAGGTGCTGCGGGTCGCCGCGTCCCTGTCCATGCCGGGCTTCTCTCCGGACGGCCTGGCCGTCTTCGGGGTGTCGGGCGAGCGGCTCACGATCGTCGGGCACCACGGGCACCGGCCGGGAGACGACCACCCGTTCACCGACATGCCGCTGGACGCGGACTATCCGGCCGCCAAGGTGGTGCGCACCGGCCGGGCCTCCTATCTGCCGACGCCGCAGGAGTACCGCCGCCGCTACCCCAGCAGCTGGCCGCTGGCGCGGCCCTTCGGCCGGCAGTCGTGGGCCTTTCTCCCACTGATCGTCGCCGGGCGCACGATGGGCGCCTGGATGGCCGCGTTCAAACACCCGGTCGCCTTCACGCCCGACGAACGGTCTGTGCTGACAACGGTCGCCAGGATGCTGGCGCAGGCGCTCGCCCGCGCCGAGGTCGCCGAGTCCGAGCGCGAGCTGTCGCTCGGCCTGCAGCGCTCGATGATGCCGGTGCTCGGGCCCGAGGTCCCCGGGATGTCGGTAGCCGCGCGGTATGTCCCCACGGGCGGCGGGCTCCAGGTCGGCGGCGACTGGTACGACATGATCCCGATGCCGACCGGACGTATCGCCCTCGTCATCGGCGACGTCCAGGGTCACGATGTGCGCGCCGCCGGACTCATGGGCCAACTGCGGATCGCCCTGCGCGCGTACGCCTCCGAGGGGCACCGGCCCGACGCGGTGCTCTCCCGCGCCTCCCGCTTTCTGCACGGGCTGCATGATTATTTCGGGGCGGATTCGTACGAGGAAGGCGACCACTCCAGCCCGCGCTTCGCGACCTGCCTCTATCTGGAGGTCGACCCGCCCACCGGCCGCATCGAGATCGCCCGGGCCGGCCACCCGGAGCCGGTGGTGCGGACCTCCGACGGCACGGTGCTGGTGCGCCCCACCGACGGCGGGCTGCCGCTGGGCATCGACCCGGACACGGACTATCCGACGACGCGACTGGTGCTGGAGCCCGGCGAGACGCTGATGATCTGCACGGACGGTCTCCTTGAGACCGGCGGACACGATCTGGACACGGGGTTGGCCCGGCTGCGTAAGGTCCTCGAGGACCACGCGGACCAGTCGCTGGAGGAGCTCGCCGACGCCCTCGTCCAGGCGGTGCACGGCCCCGCCTCGCACTCCACCACCGGGCCGCTCGCCGACCGGCGCGAGGACGACATCGCGGTCCTGTTGATCTCCCGGGACGGCACACCGACGCCTCAGGTCCCGCGGCGCACGGCGATGAACGTGGCCCAGGCGGAGCCCGGGCGGATCGCGGCCGCCCGGCAGCAGTTGCGAGAGCTGCTGCACGACTGGACGGACGCGGAGCAGATCGACTCCGCGGTGCTGTTGGTCTCCGAGATGGTCACCAATGTGCTGGTCCACACCGACGGGAACGCGCTGCTGGTGGCGGAGGTGGACTGCGGGGATGCGGCGGCACGGCGGCTGCGTGTGGAGGTCGCGGACACCGGCGACGAGCTGCCGCACAGGCGGCGGCCCGGCGAGATGGCGTCGTCGGGGCGTGGCCTGCTGCTGATGGAGGTGCTCGCGGACGCGTGGGGGGTGGACCCGCGGGGTGAGGGCAAATCGATCTGGTTCGAGCTCTACGAGTCGCCGGCCCCCGAGGCGGCCCCGGATTCGCCTGCGTAATGCGTCCTGAGCTCGCTGATCACGCCGAAGGCGGCGGCGGTGAGCGGTACGGCGAGGAGCATCCCGAGAATGCCGGCGACGGACGCACCCGCGGTGATCGCCAGCATCACGACCGCCGGGTGCATCTGCACCATACGGCTCTGGATCACGGGCTGGAGCACATGCCCCTCCAGCACCTGCACGGCAAGGACCACACCCAGCGCCCACAGCGCGATCACGAACCCGCGGTCGGCGAGCGCGACAAGCACGGCGACGGCGCCGGAGATGAAGGCCCCGAGATAGGGGATGTACGCTCCGACGAAGACGAGCGCGCCGAGCCCGATGGCGCCCGGGACGCGCAGAATCAGCAGCCCGACGGTGATGCACGTGGCGTCGATGAGCGCGATGAACGTCGTCCCGCGCATGAACCCCTCGACGGCCTCGAAGGCCCGCCTCGCCATGGCCTCGACGACGTCCCCGCTCGTACGGGGCACGAGGGACCGCAGAGCGCCCGCGGCCCTGTCCGAGTCCCGCAGGAAGAAAAAGCTGAGCAGCAGCGCCAGCACGGCGGTGGCGATCAACTCGCCCACCACACTCAGCCCACTGATCACCCCCGACGCGGCGGTCCCGCCGAACTTCCCCAGCAGTTGCTTCGAGTTGGCGGCGACGTCGTCGAGCGAGGTCCCGGCGGCCCCGAAGGTCTTGGCGAGATCCTCGGCGGCCCGCCGCAGCGAGGAGATGATCTGGTCCCCGGTCTCGATCAGCGCGCTGACGATGATGTACATGGCTCCGCCGACGACGGCGACGACGGCGGCACAGGTCAGCGCGGCGGCGAGCGAGCGATTCATACTCATCTTGATCAGCCACCGGTGCAGGGGCCCAAGCAGGGCGGTCCCGAGCAGCGCGAGCAGCACAGGCGTGACGGCGGTCTTGAGCGTCACGACCAGCCACACGGCGACCGCGGCCACCCCGGCGACCAGCAGCGCGACCACGCACCAGGCGGCAAGCCGCCTCACGGGCTCCGGAAGAAGGGTCTGCACACCCCCACCCGACCACAGCGCTCGCCGCCCCGTCCCGCCCACCACGCCGGGCCCGCCCGCGTGGGGCCAGGCGGGTGACACCCCATCAGACATCCTGGCCGCGCCCGCGCCCGTACGGAAGCCCGGCGAGCAAGGCGGGGGCAGGCAGGACGAGGGTTAAGGTGACATAAGGGACAAAGAGAATCTCCCGGAGCGGTCATGCGCGAACGCCGGACCCCACCGTCCGACAGTGCCCAGGAAGTCCTGGGCAACCTCGGACATCTCGTCGACCACGCCCTGGACCGGATCAAGTTCCAGCGGGCCCGGGTCGAGCTGGCCATGGCCCTGCAGCGCCACATGCTCCCGCCCGCGCTGCCGCAGCTGCCGGGCCTGCGGATCGCGGCCCGGTACACGCCCTCACAGGACGGCCTGGACGTCGGCGGCGACTGGTACGACGCCTTCCTGATGGCGGACGCGTCGGTCGCGATCGCGATCGGGGACGTAGAAGGCCACGACGTGGAAGCCATCGCTTTCATGGGGCAGGTCCGCACCAGCCTGCGGGCCCTCGCCGGCCCCTCGACCGATCCGGGTGAGATGCTGAGTCACGCCAATGACCTGCTGCTTTCGATGGGTTGTGACCGCTTCGCGACCTGCTGCCTGCTGCGTTTCAACCCCATCAGCGGCGATCTTGCCTACTCCCGCGCAGGCCACGTCCCGATGGTCTGGGCCAGCGCCGGCGGCCGCTCCGGAATAGCCCTTGCCAGTGGTGGCCCGCCCCTCGGCATCGTGTCCGGCGCGCGGTATCCCGTGAATCGCCTGCGGCTGCGGAAGCCGGGGTGCCTCGTCCTGCTCACCGACGGAGTCGTTGAAGGACCGTCCTACCCGATAGAGGAGGGGCTGGCAGAGGTGGCCCGGCTGGTCTGCGCCGGATTCGGCGACGACCCGGACGACCTGGCCGCCGAAGTTGTCAAAGTGGCCGATCTGACTGGTCACAGCGACGATGCCGCCGTCCTCGTCGCCCGCTACGACGGAATCCCGGCGGCCGCGTAGCCGCCGACGTCGCCATGCGGCCGGACAGCGCACACGGAACGGCGCTTGTCCTTTCCGGTACATAGGCTGGGCCGGTGACTGGCATCGTGCGCAACCAGGGGATCCGGCGCTACGGTTCTGCCGCTCTCCAGATGCTGGCTGTCGCCGCCGTCTACTACGGAGCCGCGAAGTGGGGGCTCCTCCAGCAACTGGTGCGCGGCCAGGTCACGCCGCTCTGGCCACCGACCGGCGTGGCCGTGGCCGGCCTGCTCATCCTCGGTCTGCGGATCTGGCCAGGAATCGCGCTCGGCGCCTTCCTGGTCAACGTGTCCATCGGGCCGTCGCTCCCCGCCGTACTGTGCATCACCGCGGGGAACACGCTCGCCCCGGTCTGCGCCTACCTGCTGCTGCGACGTGTACGGTTCCGCAACGAACTGGACCGGCTGCGGGACGTGCTGGCGCTGATCTTCCTCGGCGCCCTGGGCGCGATGCTGATCAGCTCAAGCGTGGGCAGCGGTGTGCTGGTGCTCGCCGGTGCGCTGCAGCCGAGCGACTTCTGGCCGACGTGGTCGGTGTGGTGGACGGGCGACGCGATGGGCGTGCTCGTGGTCGCACCATTTCTGCTCGTCATCCGCAAGGCCCACTGGCCTCGGGCCCCTCTGCGCCGTTGGGCGGAGGCGGCGGCGCTCTTGGTCGGCACCCTGTCTGTCACCTATCTGGCGACAGGCACCAGCAACTCTTCGCTGCTCTTCCTCGCCTTCCCGTTCTTGATCTGGGCCGCGATGCGCTTCCAATTGGCCGGCGCCGCGCCGTGCGCGCTGGGCGTCTCGACGCTGGCGATTCTTGCCGCCGCCCGCCGGGTCGGCCCGTTCGCCCATCAGGACCTTTTCGCGAACATGGTCACGCTCCAGGCATTCAACGGCGTCGCGGCGCTGACGGCGCTGCTGCTCTCGGCGGTCATCATCGAGCGGAACCGGACCCACGAAGAGATCAAGCGGGTCTTCGCGCAGCTCTCCGAGATGGTGGCCCAGATGGAGCCACGCCCGGACACGCCGTACCAATGGCCGCCGCCCAAAGACGACGAAGGGCGGGACCGCGGCCGCTGATTCGCGGCGCCTGGCCGGGCCGCTGCGCCGGAGCGGGGCGCATCCCCCAGGTGACGCGCCCCTGGGAGTATGCGCCCCATCCGCTCACGTACTCACATGCCGTGCACAGCGGGGATCGTGCCGAGGCGTCCCGCCTGGAAGTCCTCCACCGCCTGCTGCAGCTCGGCACGGGTGTTCATCACGAACGGCCCGTAGTGCACCATCGGCTCCCGGATCGGACGCCCGCCCAGCAGCACGACCTCGAGGTCCGGGCTGTTCGAGTCCTGGGACTCGTCCGCGCGGACCGTCAGCGATCCGCCCGCCCCGAACACCGCCGTCTGGCCCGTCCGGACCGGCCGCCGGTCCGTGCCGACCGCGCCGCGGCCCGCCAGGACGTACGCGAGGCCGTTGAAGTCCTCCTGCCACGGCAGCGTGATCTCCGCACCGGGCCGCAGAGTCGCGTGGACCATCGTGATCGGCGTGTGCGTGATGCCCGGGCCCTCGTGCCCGTCCAGCTCACCCGCGATGACCCGCAGCAGCGCACCGCCGTCCGGCGAGGTCAGCAGCTGGACCTGGCCGCCGCGGATGTCCTGGTACCTGGGCTCCATCATCTTGTCGCTCGCCGGGAGGTTCACCCACAGCTGGAGCCCGTGGAAGAGCCCGCCGGACATGACCAGCGACTCCGGCGGCGCCTCGATGTGGAGCAGGCCGGAGCCCGCCGTCATCCACTGGGTGTCGCCGTTCTGGATGGTCCCGCCGCCGCCGTTGCTGTCCTGGTGGATGAACGTTCCGTCGATCAGATACGTGACGGTCTCGAAGCCGCGGTGCGGATGCCAGGGCGTTCCCTTCGGCTCACCCGCCGCGTACTCCACCTCACCCATCTGATCCATCATGATGAACGGGTCGAGGTACTGGTAGTCGATCCCGGCGAACGCACGTCGCACCGGGAAGCCTTCCCCCTCGAACCCGGTCGGCGCCGTGGTCACGGCGAGCACGGGGCGCGGCACAGCCCCGGCCGGCGCGGTTACGCGCGGCAGGGTGAGCGGGTTCTCGACAGTCACTGCAGGCATGACGGGACCTCCTTGTGTGGCCAGTTTAGTTGAAGGATGAACTTCTTGCCACTGGGAACGCGAGACGCCCGGGAGGAATTCCCCCGGGCGCCCCTACACGCAGGACTGCGAGCCGCCGGCGCCTAGCCGTACATACGCCGCATCGCGAAGTCGACCATCTGCTCCACTGCCTTCGCATCGAAGACCATCCGGTGATCGCCCTCCATGTCGAGGACGAAGCCGTAGCCCGTCGGCAGCAGGTCGATCACCTCGGCCCCGGTGATCACGAAGTACTTGGACTCCTTGCCCGCGTACCTGCGCAGCTCCTTGAGCGTGGTGAACATCGGGATGACCGGCTGCTGGGTGTTGTGCAGCGCCAGAAAGCCGGGGTTGTCGCCGCGCGGGCAGTAGACCTTCGAGGTCGCGAAGACCTGCTGGAAGTCCTCGGCCGACAGTGACCCCGTGGTGAAGGCCCGCACCGCGTCGGCGAGCGAGGGTGGCGACGGCTCGGGGTACAGCGGCTGCTCGCCGTAGGAAGGCTGCTGCGGCACGTACTGCTGCTGCTGAGCGCCCGGGGTCTGGTCGTAGCCGTACATGCCCGCAAGGGTACTTAAGCGAACCTCCCGGCGAGTGCCGGACCTTCCGTCTTCCCCTTCAGTCAGGGCCGACAGCAACACCCGGACCGACAGCCAACGCCCTCAAGCCTCTTCGGGCCCGGGACAGGAACTCGCACCTCCGTACATGCTCAGTAGCGCCACTGCGGCGAGACGCGTCACATGTGACCCATTAGGGGTTGCATCTTATTACTGACGGGTAGCATCATCGTAGTCAGTTACAGGTACGTGGATGAGAAATCCGCCTCCCGATCCTTACGGAGCCGTCGCCATGGGGCACTACAAGTCGAATCTCCGCGACATCGAGTTCAACCTCTTCGAGGTCCTCGGGCGCGACAAGCTGTACGGCACCGGCCCGTTCGCGGAGATGGACGTCGACACCGCCAAGAGCATCCTCGACGAGGTCGCCCGCCTCGCCGAGAACGAACTCGCCGAATCCTTCGCGGACGCCGACCGCAACCCCCCGGTCTTCGACCCTGAGACCAACACCGCGCCCGTCCCGGCGTCCTTCAAGAAGAGCTACCAGGCATTCATGGACTCCGAGTACTGGCGTCTCGGCCTGCCCGAGGAGATCGGCGGCACGACCTCGCCCCGCTCCCTGATCTGGTCGTACGCGGAGCTGCTGCTCGGCTCGAACCCGGCCATCTGGATGTACTCCTCCGGCCCGGCCTTCGCCGGCATCCTCTTCACCGAGGGCAACGAGGCACAGAAGAAGGTCGCCGAGATCGCCGTCGAGAAGCAGTGGGGCTCCACCATGGTCCTCACCGAGCCGGACGCCGGCTCGGACGTGGGCGCCGGCCGCACCAAGGCCGTGCAGCAGGAGGACGGCTCGTGGCACATCGAGGGCGTGAAGCGCTTCATCACCTCCGGTGAGCACGACATGTCGGAGAACATCCTTCACTACGTGCTGGCCCGCCCCGAGGGCCACGGCACCGGCACCAAGGGTCTGTCCCTCTTCCTCGTGCCGAAGTTCCACTTCGACTGGGAGACCGGCGAGTTGGGCGAGCGCAACGGCGTGTACGCCACGAACGTCGAGCACAAGATGGGCCTCAAGGCCTCCAACACCTGCGAGATGACCTTCGGCGACCAGCACCCCGCCAAGGGCTGGCTGATCGGCGACAAGCACGACGGCATCCGCCAGATGTTCATGATCATCGAGTTCGCCCGGATGATGGTCGGCACGAAGGCCATCGCGACCCTGTCCTCGGGCTACCTCAACGCGCTGGAGTACGCCAAGGAGCGCGTCCAGGGCCAGGACCTGGTGAACTTCGCGGACAAGACCGCGCCCAAGGTCACCATCACCCACCACCCCGACGTGCGCCGCGCGCTGATGACGCAGAAGGCGTACGCCGAGGGCATGCGCGCCCTCGTGCTGTACACCGCGTCCGTCCAGGACGAAATCGCCGTCAAGGAGGCCGCCGGCGAGGACGCCAAGGGCCTCGTCGCGCTGAACGACCTGCTGCTGCCGATCGTGAAGGGCTACGGCTCGGAGAAGTCCTACGAGCAGCTCGCCCAGTCGCTGCAGACTTTCGGCGGCTCCGGCTATCTGCAGGAGTACCCGGTCGAGCAGTACATCCGGGACGCCAAGATCGACACCCTTTACGAGGGCACCACGGCCATCCAGGGCCAGGACTACTTCTTCCGGAAGATCGTCCGCGACCAGGGCCAGGCGCTGAACACCCTCTCCGAGGAGATCAAGAAGTTCCTGGCGGTCGGCACCGGCGGCGAGGAATTGGCCCCGGCCCGCGACGCGCTCGCCAAGGCCGCGGTCGACCTGGAGGCGATCGTCGGCACGATGACGAACGACCTCATAGCCACCGGCGAGGACGTCAAGAACATCTACAAGGTGGGCCTCAACACCACCCGCCTGCTGCTGGCCTCGGGCGATGTGGTCGTCGGCTACCTGCTGCTGCGCGGCGCGGCGGTCGCGGCGGAGAAGCTCGAGACCGCCTCCGCCAAGGATGTGCCGTTCTACCAGGGCAAGATCGCGGCCGCGAAGTTCTTCGCCGCCAACATCCTGCCGGGCGTCTCGGCCGAGCGCGCGCTCGCCGAGACCGTGGACAGCTCGCTGATGGACCTGGACGAGGCGGCCTTCTAATCGCCCCGGACCATCTGTGATGCGGCCCGCCCCTCCCCGGGGGCGGGCCGCATCCATCGGTACGCCCCCTGCGCACGCCCCTCGTTAAGGTGACCTCATGAGCAGCAGCGCACCCTCCCACCCGTCGCCCGCCACCACCCCTCCAGCGAGCGCTACGCGCACATCTTCGCCTTTCGATCGCGGACACACCGACGACCTGATGTCCTTCCTGGCGGCCGGGCCCTCTCCGTACCACGCCGTGGCCGCCGTCGCCGAGCGGCTGGAGAAAGCCGGCTTCAGGCGGGTGCTGGAGACCGATGTCTGGGACGGGACAAGCGGCGGCAAGTATGTGCTGCGCGGCGGGGCGATCATCGCCTGGTACGTGCCCGAGGGCGCCCGCGCCCACACCCCCTTCCGGATCGTCGGCGCGCATACCGACTCGCCCAATCTGCGGGTCAAGCCGATGCCGGACACCGGTTCGTACGGCTGGCGGCAGATCGCCGTCGAGGTGTACGGCGGGACGCTGCTCAACACCTGGCTCGACCGTGATCTCGGGCTGGCCGGGCGGCTCAGCCTGCGGGACGGTTCGCACCGGCTGGTGAATGTGGACCGGGCGCTGCTGCGCGTGCCGCAGCTCGCGATCCACCTCGACCGGCAGGCCAACGACGGCCTGAAGCTGGACCGGCAGAAGCACATGCAGCCGATCTGGGGTCTCGGCGATGTCGCGGAGGGCGATCTGATCCGCTTCCTGGAGCAGGAGGCGGGGATCGCGGAGGGCGAGGTCACCGGCTGGGACCTGATGGTGCACTCCATCGAGCCGCCCACCCATCTGGGCAGGGACAGGGAGCTGGTGGCCGGGCCGCGGATGGACAATCTGCTGTCCGTGCACGCCGGGACGGCGGCCCTCGCGGCCGTGGCCGGCCAGGATCTTCCGTACATCCCGGTGCTCGCCGCCTTCGACCACGAGGAGAACGGCTCGCAGTCGGACACCGGCGCGGACGGTCCGCTGCTCGGCTCGGTGCTGGAGCGTTCGGTTTTCGCGCGCGGCGGCAGCTATGAGGACCGGGCGCGCGCGTTCGCCGGAACGGTCTGTCTGTCCTCCGACACCGGGCACGCCGTGCACCCCAACTACGGGGAGCGGCACGACCCGACGCACCATCCGCGAGTGAACGGCGGCCCGATCCTCAAGGTCAATGTGAACCAGCGGTACGCCACCGACGGCAGCGGACGCGCGGTGTTCGCCGCGGCCTGCGAGAAGGCGGGGGTGCCGTGGCAGACGTTCGTGTCGAACAACGCGATGCCGTGCGGCACGACCATCGGCCCGATCACCGCCGCCCGGCACGGCATCCAGACCGTGGACATCGGCGTCGCGATCCTGTCGATGCACAGCGCGCGTGAACTGTGCGGCGTGGACGACCCGCATCTGCTGGCGAACGCGCTCACCGCGTTCCTGGAGGGCTGAAGTCCCTTCGCGGGGCGGCCTGTTGCGAAACCTCTCGGAAAGCGGGCGCACGGCACGCTGATGACCATGGTTCTGCTCGGTCGTCGCGTACGAGGCGGGCACTAGCCGCCGCTTGCTACCCCTGATCCATCCCGGCCAGTACGAGCGGCAGCCGCGAGGCCCCGTCCGCGCTCACGCGGACCGGAACCCCCCAGTCCTGCTGGTGGACGTGACAGGCCGGGTACTCGTTCTCCGGGTCGTCGTCGCAGGACGCCGCCATCGCCGAGACATGCAGCACGCCCTCGGCGACCGCCGGGTCGATCTCCAGCTCGCGCGAGAGGTCGGTCCCCGCGCCCTCCCCGCCGATCAGCAGCTCCGGCGGGGTCGAGGAAACGAGCAGTCGGGTGGAGGGCCCGTACCGCGTGTCCAGCTTCTGGCCCGCCGGGGCCTGGAAGACCACGTCCAGCTGAAGCTTCCCCGCGGCGACTTCGGTGGCGGCGCGCTGCGTACGGTGGGCGACGGACTCGACCCGTACCGCCTCCTCCGGCAGCCGCAGCCGGGTCAGCCGGTGCCTGGCCGACTCGACGACCACGATGTCGTCGCCGACGAGGACGGCGCCGGAGGGTTCGCGCAGATCGGTGGCCAGCGTGGTGACCTGGCCGGCTGCCGGATCGTAACGGCGCAGTGCGTGGTTGTACGTGTCGCTGATGGCCACCGATCCGTCGGGCAGCGCGGTGACGCCCAGCGGGTGCTGGAGCAGGGCCTGTCCGGCCGCACCGTCGCGGTGCCCAAAATCGAAGAGCCCGGTACCGACGGCCGTGTGCACGAGAAGATCACGGTCGATCCAGCGCACCGCGGAGGTCTCGGAATCGGCGATCCACAGCCGGTCCTCGGTGGCCGCGAGCCCGGACGGCTGGGCGAACCACGCCTCGGCCGCGGGACCGTCGACCAGCCCTTCGTTGGTGGTCCCGGCCGCGACCTCGACCGTCCCGGTCGCCGGGTCGTACGTCCACAGCTGGTGGACGCCCGCCATCGCGATCCACAGCCGCTCGCCCCACCAGGCGACGTCCCACGGCGAGGAGAGGGACACGTCGAGGGCCGGGCCGCTGGTCGGCGATCCCTGCCACCACTGCTTGCCGGTGCCGGCGAGCGTCTCGATGGCGCCGCTGGCGGGGTCGTACGCACGGATGGAGTGGTTCACGGTGTCGGCGACCGCGATCCTGCCGTCGGGCAGCGGCGCGAGTCCCTGCGGCTCGTTGAGCTCGCCGTCGCCGATACGCCGTACGACGCTCTCACAGTCCGGCGCAAGCTCGACGAGCTGGTTCCGGGTCGAGTCGGAGACCAGGAAGTTCCCGGACGGCAGCAGCACGGTCTTGCCGGGGAAGCGCAGGTCGGTGGCGACGGGCTCGGGCGCGACGTAGGGACCGTCGCCGCGCCGCAGCGTGCCCTTCGCGGCGTGCTCGGCCTCCAGCTCATCGACGAGCTTCTCGATGGCGTGCGCATGCCCCTCGCCCGCGTGCTGGGCGACGACGTATCCCTCAGGGTCGATAACGACCAGGGTGGGCCAGGCCCGTACGGCGTACTGCTTCCAGGTGGCGAGCTCGGGGTCGTCGAGCACGGGGTGGTGCACCTGGTAGCGCTCGACGGCGTCGACGACGGCCTGGTGCTCGGCCTCGTGCACGAACTTCGGCGAGTGGACCCCGATGATCACCACGGTGTCGCGGTGCTTCTCCTCGAGCTCGCGCAGCTCGTCCAGAACATGCAGACAGTTCACACAGCAAAATGTCCAGAAGTCGAGGATGACGATGCGTCCTCGCAAGTCAGCGAGGGTGTACCGGTGGTCGCCTGTGTTGAGCCAGCCGCCCTTGCCGATCAGCTCGGGGGCCCGAACGCGTGCACGTGTTGCCATACCGCCATCCAACCGCACCGATCCGGGTACGCATTCCGCCATGAAGTATCTGGTGCGCGACAAAGTGTTCGCGATCGGCGACGACTACTGGATCGAGGACGAGCGCGGGCGGCACGCCTTCCTCGTCGACGGAAAGGCGCTACGGCTGCGCGACACCCTGGAGCTCAAGGATCCGACCGGGCTTGTCCTCATCACGCTGCGCAAGAAGATGTTCAGCCTGCGGGACGCGATGACCATCGAGCGGGGCGACGCGCCGCTCGCCACGATCCGCAAGAAGCGGCTCTCGCTGCTGCGCAATCACTACCGCGTGTCACTCGTCGAGGGTACGGAACTCGATGTCAGCGGCCGGATCCTGGACCGGGAGTTCAGGGTCGATTACGACGGCGAGCCGCTGGCGCACATCTCCCGGAAGTGGTTCCGGGTGCGGGAGGCGTACGCCGTGAATGTCGTACGGGAGGACGCGGACGCGGCGCTCATGATCGCGGTCGCGGTCTGCGTGATCCGGCTGGCGGAGAAGGAACGCGACGGCGATTGACTAGTCACGGCGCGGGTTCGCCAAGCCCAGGCGGCGGTCCTTGAGGGCCGGGAACTGCTCCCGCGTCGTCGCCACCTTCGCCGGGTCGAGCTCGACGGTAAGGACCTCTTCGTCCGGGCCCGCCTCGGCGAGCACCTCGCCCCAGGGGTCGACCACGATGCTGTGGCCGGCCTGCTCGACCCCGGCGTGGGTGCCGGCGGTGCCGCAGGCCAGGACGTACGCCTGGTTCTCCACGGCGCGGGCGCGGGCCAGCAGTGTCCAGTGTCCGCGGCGGCGGGCGGGCCAGCCGGCCGGGACGACGAACGCCTGCGCGCCCGCGTCCACCAGGCCGCGGAACAGCTCAGGGAAGCGCAGGTCGTAGCAGGTGGCGAGGCCGAGGGTGAGTCCGGTCGCGGGCCCGGTCGCGGGCAGCGGGAGGGTGACCAGCTCGTCACCCGCGCCCATCATCACCGCCTCGCCCTTGTCGAAGCCGAAGCGGTGGATCTTCCGGTAGGTGCTGACCAGTTCACCGGCGGGGGAGAAGACGAGGGAGGTGTTGTAGAGGGTGCCCGGGCCGGCGGCGGAGCCGCTGCCGGATACAGCCTTCTCGACGATGGAGCCCGCGTGCAGCCAGACGCCCGCGTCGCTCGCGGCCTTCGCCATCACGTCGTACGTAGGTCCGGTCAGTGACTCGGCCTCGTCGGCGAAGGACTGGTAGGCGAAAGCTCCGACGGGCCACAGCTCTGGCAGGACCACGAGGTCGGCGCCGTGCTGTTCCCGTACGAGCGCGGCAACTCGCCGCCTTCGCGAATTGACCGATTCGTCCGGGTCTACTGCGATCTGGATGAGTGAGGCGCGCACACTACCACCCTCCTGGCGTTCGAGCCTTCAACACGGGCCTACGATCGTCACACGAAAGCACTGCCGGGGTGCCGCCCGGCAGCGTAACTTAACTGCCGAGCCTCCCACGCAGCCCAGCAGTCAGCAGCCCAGCCCGCGTACCGCAGAACCGCCGAGGGGTCCCGTGACCGTCCATCCCAGCCTCCAGACCTACGCCGACGCCTGGACCCACTCCATCGAATCGATAGCCGAGCTGGTGCAGCCGCTCGTCGAGGGCGAGTGGAATCGGCCAACGCCGTGCCCCGGCTGGTCCGTGCGTGACCTCGTCTCGCACGTCATCGGCATGGAGTGCGAGATGCTCGGTGATCCCCGGCCCATCCACACCCTGCCGCGCGATCTCTACCATGTGCAGAGCGAGTTCGCCCGTTATATGGAGATGCAGGTCGATGTGCGCCGGCACCACACGGCGCCGGAGATGACCTCCGAGCTGGAGTACACGATCATCCGCCGGGCCCGTCAGCTGCGCAACGAGAACCGCGCCCCCGACGCCATGGTCCGCGCCCCGCTCGGCGCCGAGCAGACCCTGGAACTGGCCATGCGCATGCGCGCGTTCGACACCTGGGCGCACGAGCAGGACCTGCGTACGGCGCTCGGCAAGCCCGGCAACCTCGACTCCCCCGGCGCGTACATCACCCGGGACTGTCTGCTCCAAGCCCTGCCGAAGGTCGTCGCCAAGGACGCGGGCGCACCCGCGAATTCGGCGGTCGTCCTCGATGTGCACGGCCCGGTGGAGTTCCTGCGTACGGTCCGGGTGGACGCGGACGGCCTTGGCACGATCGACGGCGCGCCCTCGCTCGGGCCGATCGCGACCCTCGCCATGGACTGGGAGACGTTCCTGCGGCTGGCGTGTGGCCGGGTGCGGGCGGCGGCGGTGCAGGACCGGGTGAAGGTGGACGGGGACGCCGATCTGGCGGCGGCGATCCTGCGGGAGTTCGCGGTCACGCCGTAGCGGTCACGCCGTGGGCGCGGCCGGGCGCGCCGCCGTTCGACGGTGGTCGCTCGGACCGGGCCGCCCGGCGGGGGCCGCTCGGATCGGCCCGCTCACGCCGGTACGTGCACGGCCTCCACGCGGCTCGCCACCAGCCGTTCCCGCTCCCGCCGCACCGTGCGCGCCCGCAGCCGCAGGATCTGCGCGATGCCCAGCGCCTCCAGCACGAAAACCGACGAGAACGCGATCCGGTAGTTGTCCCCGGTCGCGTCCAGCAGCACCCCGACCGCCAGCAGTGTCGTCATCGAGGCCACGAAACCACCCATGTTGACGATTCCCGACGCCGTCCCCTGCCGCTCCGGGGGATTGGCCGGGCGGGCGAAGTCGAAGCCGATCATCGACGCGGGACCGCATGCCCCGAGCACCGTGCACAGGGTGATCAGCAGCCACATCGGAGCCTGGTCCCCGGGGTAGGCAACGACGGTGGCCCACAGGAGCGCGGTCGCTCCGACCGTGCCGAGGGTAAGCGGAATCCGGGCCGCGTGGTGGCGGGCGATGAGCTGCCCGTACACCAGCCCCACCACCATGTTGGAGAGCACCACCAGCGTCAGCAGCCCGCCCGCGGTGCCCCGGGACAGGCCCTGTGCCTCGACCAGGAAGGGCATCCCCCACAGCAGCAGGAACACCATGGCGGGGAACTGGGTGGTGAAGTGCACCCACATGCCGAGCCGGGTGCCGGGCTCCCGCCAGGACTGGGCGATCTGCTTGCGTAGGAAGGCTGATTCGGCGTGCTGGACGGGCGGGGGCTCGTGGCCCTCGGGGTGGTCCTTCAAGAAGAGCGACAGCAGTACGAGTACGACCAGTCCGGCCGCCGCGCTGCCCGCGAAGGTGGCGGTCCAGCCGACGCCGTGCAGCAGCCGCGAGATGAAGATGGTCGAGACGAGATTGCCCGCCACCCCGAAGAGCGAGGCGACCTGCGCGATGAGCGGCCCGCGCCGGGCCGGGAACCAGCGCGAGCCGAGCCGCAGCACGGCGATGAAGGTCATCGCGTCGCCGCAGCCGAGCAGCGCGCGCGAGGCGAGGGCCATGCCGTACGAGGGGGAGAGCGCAAAGCCCAGCTGTCCGACGGTGAACAGCACCACGCCGAGGGTCAGCACCTTCTTGGTGCCGAGCCGGTCGACCATCAGGCCGACGGGTATCTGCATCCCCGCGTACACCAGCAGCTGGAGTATGGAGAAGGCGGACAGGGCGGAGGCGTTGACGCCGAAGCGGTCGGCGGCGTCGAGGCCGGCGACCCCGAGCGACGTACGGAAGATGACGGCGACAAAGTAGACGGCGGCGCCGATGCCCCAGACCGCGGCGGCGCGCCGTCCACCGGGTGGATCGCCCGGCAGTGCGACGGCGGCGCTCATCGGACCTCGCCCCGCGCCAGGTTGCTGAACCAGCCGATGTGCCGGTGTACGAGAGCGGCCGCCGCGTCCGGGTCTTTGGCGCGCAGGGCTTCGAGGATCTCGCTGTGCTCGGCGACGCTCTTGGCGATCCGGTCGGGGTGGGAGTGCATCACGGCCACGCCCATCCTCAGCTGCCGGTCGCGGAGTTGATCGTAGAGGCGGGAGAGGATCTCATTGCCGCCGCTGCGCACGATCTCGGCGTGGAAGCAGCGGTCGGTGACGGCGACGGCCGCCAGGTCGCCCGCCTCGCCGTGCCGCTTCTGCTGCCCGAGGAGCTCTTCGAGCCGGGCGAGGAGCTGCGGCGACGCCGGTACGGCCTTACGGGCGGCGTGCTCCTCGACCAGCAGCCGGGTCTCCACCACATCGGCGATCTCCTGCGCGGAGACAGCAAGGACAAGGGCGCCCTTCTTCGGATAGAGCTTGATCAGCCCTTCGACCTCGAGCTTGAGGAGCGCCTCTCGGACGGGGGTGCGCGATACGCCGACGGCGTCGGCCAGTTCACCCTCGGTGAGGAGGGTGCCGCCTTCGTAGCGGCGGTCGAGGACGGCTTGCTTGATGTGGGCGTAGACGCGTTCGGCGGCAGGGGCGGCGGCTGGCATGCGCACAGCATAGATACAACACAGGTGCATCAGGCAGCCGCGTCCACGATGCAGGACAGAACTGATGGGGCGTCGCGTACATCCTTTGAGCGCACTCAAGGGTCTCATGTGGGGACCCTCGAGCGCGCTCAAGGGTCTCGCTGTTGGGACCCTGCTTCCACGCAGGTCCCCCTTCAACCCTTTTCGATGCATTCGCGAACTCGGAGCGATTCTTGAGAACCAGCCTTCCGGGCGTACGCAAAGCCGCCGCGGTCATCCTCACCACCGGCGCGCTGCTGACCGTCTCGCCCCTGGCCGCGCCCGCTCACGCGGTGCCCGTGCCGCCGATCGCCAGCAAGGGCGCGATCCTGCTCAACGACGCGACCGGCACCGCCGTCTACACCAAGACCCCGGACACCCGCCGGCAGATGGCCAGCACGACGAAGATCATGACCGCCGCGGTGGTGGTGAACACCAAGGGCATCAACCTGAACCACGTGGTCACCATCAAGCAGTCGTACCGCGACTACGTGGTCAAGCAGGGCGCCAGCACCGCGGACCTGAAGACCGGCGACAAGGTGACCGTCCGTCAGCTGCTGTACGGCACGATGCTGCCTTCCGGCTGCGACGCCGCGTACGCCCTCGCCGACCTCCTCGGCAAGGGCACCACCCCGGCCGCACGCACGCAGTCGTTCATCGCCAAGATGAACCAGACGGCCACCTCCCTCGGCCTGAAGAACACCAAGTTCGACTCTTTCGACGGCATTTCGAAGACCGGCAACAACTACACGACGCCGCGCGACCTCGCGAAGATCGCAAGCTACGCGATGAAGAACGCCAACTTCCGTGCCGTCGTCGCCGCGCCGAAGTATGTGACCTCCGCGACGACCAGCACGGGCGGCAAGCGCACGTACACCTGGTACAACACCAACCAGCTGCTCGGCTCCTACAAGGGAGCGATCGGCATCAAGACGGGCACCGGCACGGCCGCGGGCCCCTGCCTGGTCTTCGCCGCCACGCGCGGCGACAAGACCTTCGCCGGGGTCACCCTGAGCGGCGCCGACCGCTACAAGGACGCCGCGAAGCTGCTCGACTACGGATTCGGTTCGAGCACCGCGCAGACGATGCAGCTGCGGAGCCTGCCGCAGGGCTCCGAGCGCGACTGATCAGCCGCGCCGTAAGCGCCGTAACGACAGCCGCCCCGTTCC
>NZ_JBSFMS010000020.1:0-34881 GCF_053599675.1 Streptomyces sp. NPDC000880
GGGGCTGCCGCTGGTGGAGCCGCCGGGCACCCGGTCGGGAGCGGCGGGATTGACGGGGACGCCGTAGGCGGCGCGGCCGGCCTCCATGTCTTCGCCACCGGCCGGCCGCGCCCGTCGGCGCGCCACGTGCTCGGGGTGGAGAAGCGAAACCCGATGGGGCTGGGTCGGTCGGCTCCACGGCTGTAGGCAGCCACTTTGGGGCGAGCCTCGAAGATCATGGCCCCAACGTCGTGCTTTAACGGGCAGGTCAAGAGACTGCCCGACGCGCCGGAAGCTTACGGGGCCATGATCACTCGCCCGGCACTTCCGCCACAACGGGGCCCACACCGGCATCCGTTCAGCCCGCACCAGACCAGGTACCGGGCCGCGGTCCTGCCGCTACGCGGTCGTGTAGCCGCTGCCCACATACCAGGACCAGGTCGCCGTGCCCCCGCTGTCCTTCGTCGTGCTGCCCGACATGGGGATCGCGGTGAACGAGCCGTCGCAGCCGTCGCCCTTGTGGCCGCCCTCGTCCACCGTGTACCAGCCGTCGTCGCCGTCGCTGTAGCGCCCCCGCTCGCGGTAGCGGCCGCCGCCGGTGCAGCAAGGACCCGCCCAGGCGGAGTACGACGGGCCGTTGGCATTCTGCGGGGGCTTCGGCTTGCGCGGGCCGGTCCGGGTCGGGGTCGGCAGGGGCGAGCGGGAGACGGAAGGAGAGGGCGTGGGAGACGGGGAGTTGCCGGGCAGTGCCGTGGGTTCGATGCGCTCCGGGGCGCCACCGAGGTCGTCGGGGACGAGGTCGGAATCGTCGGCCGCCCCGGTCGGGGCCGTGTCGCCCCCGTACAGCGTGATCGCCGAGACGACCAGCGCGAGCGCGGTCAGCACAACTCCCCCGGTCAGCAGAATCTTTCCGGTACGTGAGAGGAGAGAGACACGTCCCGCCAGCGTCTCGCGCGCAACCCACGCCCCGCCCGGGGGCCGACCGCCCCGACTGCCCCTACCGCACAGACTGCCCACACCGCAATACGGACACCTCAGACCTGGCAACGCGCCCCTGCCGTTGCCACCGCATCGTTCGCATGCCATGTCACACCTGAACCAGTAGACCAACCACGCGGTATGTGAAGGGAGTCCACTATGCATCAGCGCGCCAGGCAGAGATAGGTGTTAACGCCGGTAAGGGGCAAGCGGCCGTGCGAGGGTCAACGGAGTTCGTCGGGACAGGGCGTCCCGCGCGGCAGTTCGTAGGGGGCCGCCAGCCGGTAGACACCTGGGGCGGGCGCCAGCAGTTCGGTCCACTCGTCGCCCTCCGTGTCCTTCTCCGCCTTCAGCAGACAGCCGTTCCGATTGTCAAAGGTCTTCGGCCCCTCCTTCCGCGCTTTCGACGCCTCCGTCTCCTGTGGCCCCTTCACCTTCTGGCCCTGCTCGTCGACGATGCTCAGCCACGGCGAGTACGGGACCCGGATCAGCACGCGGCCCGCCGTCTTCACCTCGATCGTGAGCTGGCCCGCGCCCGCGTGGTCCACCGTGGCCGGCGGGTCGGCCAGCGGCATCGGGTCCTTCACCGCGAACAGCTGCCAGTTCGCGTCGCTCCAGATCCGCGTGAGATACGGCTGCCCCTCACGCACCAGCTCCGCCTCCTGCTTCGCCCCGCTTGAGTCGGGCGTGCCCTTCGGCAGCACCACATAGTGGACCGCCCACCGGTCCAGCCAGGCACGGTAACCGGCCGAGGTCAGCGTCTTGCCGTCGTAGAAGAGGGGATTGCGCTCTATGTCCGCCTGCCGATTCCAGCCGCGGGCGAGATTGACGTACGGAGCCAGAGCCGACGCCTCGCGGTGGCTGCTTGCGGGAACCACCTCGACCCGGCCACGCTCGGCGTGGACCTGCTGGAGCTGGTTGACCAGCGGTGCGAGCTCACGGTTCCAGGAAGCGGTCGGGGCCGTACGCACCATGTCGTCCACGGCCTTGAAGCCGATCCAGAAGTTCAGCCCGAGGAAGGCGATGACGAGCGCGTACCACTTGCGGGAGCGCGGCACGGTGAACGGCAGCGCCGCCAGCAGCACCACGCCCGCGAAGAGCATCGGGAGCCGGGACACGTTCGAACCGATCTGGGAATCGATCGCCCAGGTCAGCAGCGTGCCGAGGGTGTAGACCGCCGCGGCCGCGCGGACCGTGCGCCACTCCTTCGGTACGAGAACGAGGACGAAGACCCCGTAGAGGAACGGCAACGAGGTCGACCAGAACGACATCGGCTGCGTACCGGAGAAGGGGAACAGCCAGGCGGAGAGCGCCACGACCACGACCGGGGCGACACCGAGGGCGTACGCGCCCGGGCGGCGGCCGTTCAGGAACAGCGCTGCCGCTACGACGCCGAGGAACAGACCGGCCACGGGGCTTGACGCGGTGGCGAGGCCGGCGAGCAGGGCTGCCACCGCCGCTTTGGCCCAGCGATTCATTCTCCACCGGTGTGGCCAGCAGAAGACCGCGGCCACCGCGCCGAGCGCGAACATCATGCCGAGGCCGAAGGTCACGCGGCCGGAAAGCGCGTTGCAGAGGAAGGCGAAGACCCCGGCCATGGAGCAGGCCACGGGATTGCGGACGGCGCGGACGCGGACCAGTATCAGCGCGGTCAGGGCGGCGGAGACCGTACCGGCGGCCATCATCGTCGAGCGGACGCCGAGCAGGGACATCAGATACGGCGAGACGACGCTGTACGAGACCGGATGCATCCCGCCGTACCAGGCGAGGTTGTACGCGGAGTCGGGGTGGCGGCCGACGAACTCGGCCCAGGCGTCCTGGGCCGCGATGTCGCCGCCGCTGTTCGCGAGGAAGAAGAACCAGATCAGGTGCGTGAGCGCGGAGAGTGCGGTCGCGAGGAGTACGGGGTGGCGGCTCAGTCGGTCGCGAAGGTCGTCGAGGGGGCTGGGGTCCGCGTTGACGGGCACGGGGACACGTATTCGCGGCCGTGCGTCGAGGCTGCTGCTGCCGTCCGCCTGTGTCGGCTCAGCGGTGGTCACTGCGGCTCTCCCCGTCCTCCCCGGCTGTGCCGTTGTCCCCCGGCCTGCCAACCTCCGACGTGCTTCGTGCTGCCGTTCCGCGCGTCCGTGCGTTCTGTGCTGCCGTTCCGCGCGTTCCCTGCGTTCCGTGCTGACGTTCCATGCTCAAGGAGACGCTGTCCCGGCGCCCCGAAGTTGCCCCGGGACGCTAGCACGCGGGCGTCCCGGGACTCCGGGACGCCCGCGTCGCCGGCCCTGTGCTAGCCGAGGCGGGTGAGCTTGTCGCCGAATCCAGGTTCCGCCAGGTCCTGCTGGAGCGCGACCGGTGCGCTGACCCGGCCGGTGCCGGAGCCGACGGACAGCTGGCCGACGACGGTGCCCGCCTTGGCCGAGTGAGGGACCGTCTTGCCTCCGTCGGCGATCTCGATCTTTACCTTCAGACCGGCCCAGCCGACCGCCTTGAGCTCCTTGGTTGCGACGACGGGGGTCCGGCCGCCGAGGCGGTCGTCGACGTATCCGACGACATCGCCCTTCTTGATGACGGTCGCGGAGGTCAGGGCGCCCTGTGCAGCCTCGATCACCTCGATGCTGTGGGTGATCGCCAGCTCCAGCTTGTCGTTGAGGATGGCGGCCTTCTGGACGCCCATCGTGATGCCGACGATGCGGCGCACCTCGCCGTCGACCACCGCGTTGGCGGACCAGAGCAGATTGCCGCCGGCCGGGGTGGACGAACCGGTCTTGATGCCGCCCACGCCCTCCTTCAGCAGGGCCCTGTCGTTGTTGTTCCTGATCTGCCCGTCGATACCAGGGATCGTGGTGATGGTCGTGTTGACGATCTCCCGGAACACGTCGTACTGCATGACCGCCTTGGCCAGCTTGAGCTGGTCCTGCGGGGTGGAGACGGTGGTGGCCTTGAGACCGCTGGGGTCCGTATAGGTGCTGTTGGCCATGCCGAGTCCCTTGGCGGCGTCGTTCATCTTCTTGACGAACTCGGCCTCGGACTTGGCGTCCCAGCGGGCGAGGAGGCGCGCGGCGTTGTTGCCGGACGGGATCATCAGCAACTGCAGCATCTGCCGCTCGGTGAACTGCTGCCCCTTCGAGATGGGCGCGGTCGACTCGTCGGCGAGCTTCGACTCGTCCTCGGCCTGCTGGTCGACCGTGATCTTCGGGCCGACTTCCTTGCCCTTGATCGGGTGATTCTTGAGGATCACGTACGCCGTCATCGTCTTGGCGATGCTCGCGATCGGGGCGGCCTTCTGCGCGCCGTACGTCCCGAGGCTGCCGACGCCCTCGACCTCGACGGCCCCCTGGCCCTCGTCGGGCCAAGGCAGGGCGAGCTGCCCGCCCGTGAAGGTGAAGGTGGGCTCGGCGGAGAGGGCGAGCGCGGGGGCGGGGAGCGGACGGAAAGCCTGCGCGATCGCAAAGATGATCAGCAGCAGCACAACGAGGGGCGTCCAGATCTTGATCCGCCGCACCACAGTGCGGACGGGGGTCTGGGGCGGGGGTGGGGTGTTCGTCAGCTCGGCGAGAAGGTCGAGCGGCGGAAGCGGCGGCATGGGCTGCTGCTTGGTCCGCTCGGCCTCGGTGAGCGAGGCCGGAGTCGCGGATGCCTGAGGCTTGGCGGGGGCGGGGGTGCGTACATCTTCGGCCCGCAGCGGCACGAAGGTACTGGTCCGCTCGGCGGGCTTCTCGGGCCGGGGCGCCGGGGGCACTTTGAGCGCGGTGGTGGGCTGGTCGACAGCGGGCGGCCTCAGAGCCTTGAAGACGGCGGTGGGCTGATCGACAGGGGGTTTGGACGGCTTTACTTCCGCAGATCCGGGCGCGGTGGGCGCGGCCTTGGCCTCGGTGTCGGGGGACGCGCCCGGCTTGGCGGCCTCGCCCTTCGCCGCGGCGGATTCCGGCGAGCCGGCGGCCTTGTCCTGCGCCGCGTCGGGGCTCGGCGCGGGGGCCTCGCCGCCGGGGGCGTCGTCGCCTGGAGCTTCCTCGGGAGCGCCGGCCTTGCCCTTGGCGGACGGCTCTGCGCCGTCCTTCACTCCGGCGGACTCCGCCGGAGTGGCGGTCGCGTCGCCGGGGGGGTCCTCGGTGTCAGCACCGGTCTCGCCAGTCGGCGTGCCGGCCCCTCCGGCCCCGCGGGCATCGCCGGAGGCGTCCACCGCGACCGGAACGTCCCCTTCCGGAGCATCGGCCTGCGACTCCGACTGCTCACCCGCGCCCGCAGGCGCGTCCCGCCTTACGGCTTCAGACGCATCCTCAGCCCCAGACTGCTCACCCGCGCCCGCAGGCGCGTCCCGCCCTACGGCTTCAGACGCATCCTCAGCCCCACCGTCGTCGCCGGAGGCATCCTCGACGACCGGAACGTCCTCGTCCGCGTCGTCGGCGCCCGCAGGCGCGCCCTCACGCCCATCGCCGTCCCGCTGCACGGCATCAGACGCATCGACATCCGCACCATCGTCGCCAGCGGCGTCCCCAGCGACCGGAACGCCGCCGTCCACGGCCTCGGCCTGCAACTCCGACCGCTCACCCTCGTCCGCGTCGCCGGCACCCGCAGGCGCGCCCTCACGCCCGTCGGCATCCCGGACCGCGTCGCCAGGCGCATCC
Organism: Streptomyces sp. NPDC000880; assembly: GCF_053599675.1. NCBI lineage: Bacteria > Bacillati > Actinomycetota > Actinomycetes > Kitasatosporales > Streptomycetaceae > Streptomyces > Streptomyces sp. NPDC000880. The sequence goes on from NZ_JBSFMS010000020.1 coordinate 5,574, forward strand.
GCGGCCGAACCCGCCGAGCCCGCGTCGCCAGACGCATCCGCATCCGCGTCCCCGCTCGTCACCCACGCCGCCACCGCCGCGCGCAGCCTCGTGTCGTTCTCCACCGAGCCCGACTCCGTACCCGGCTCCGCGCCGGACCGCGAGTCCCGCCCTGCGTCCTGGTCCGCGCCCGCTCCGCCGCTCCGCTCGGACGGTGGCAACTTGAACACAGCCGTCGGCTGGTCCACCCCGGGGGCCGTCGCCCCCGGCGATGCCTGACGGAGCATGGCGAGACGCGGGTCGCGTTCACCCGGAGTCGTCTCCCCCGACGACTTCCGCTGCTCCGACCTGTCGGGGGACTCGCCCGCCACCGTGCCTCCTCGATGAGTCATACGCCTGCGTCCCGCCTTGCGCGTCCTGCGCCAAATGCACGTCGCACGGGCGCCGTCATCACGACAGCCCGTGTTGTCCGAACCATCTACCAGTGTCCTGTCTGAGAGCACGGCTCCCGCGCATAGACGAGAACGACATACCTACCGGTTCCCATAGAAAGCACCCAGGCGCTCTCGACAGACCAATGTGAGAGGGGTCACCCTGTCATTCATCCACGCGGGGAGGCATGGATGGGCAGGAGCCGCAGAACACTTCCGGAGGAGCTACTGCTGCTCGCTTTGGACCCGACCACGGGTACCACAGCGCAGCCGCAGTCGCTCGACCTCGGCCTGGCCGGAGCTCAGCTAGTAGAGCTGGCTCTGGCAGGACGGATAGCCCCAGACGGGGATCGTATCGCCGTGGTGATGCCACGGCCGACCGGAGATCCGACTCTGGACTCCGCACTGGAACTGCTGCGCAGACGCGGCAGCCCGGTTCGGGCGGTCCACTGGATTGGCGGGCCCCGACTGGGGTTGCGCCAGATTTACCTCTCGCATCTGGAGCGGTGCGGCATGGTGCATGCCGTGGCGGGCCAGATGTGCGGGGTGCTGCCGACGACTCGCTACCAGGCGACGGACACGGCAATCAGCCGGGACATCAGGGCCCGGCTGGACAGTGCGATCCGCACCGGCGTACCGCCGGACCCGCGGACCGCGGCGCTCGCCGCGCTGGCCCACGCGGTCGGACTCGGCAAGCACCTCTACCCCGGGAACGAAGGGCGTTCCTCGAGGTCCCGTCTGCGGGATCTCATCAGGCACGACCCGATGGGCGGACTCGTGGCGCACGCCGTGATGGACGTTCAGAACGGTGTGGCCGCTCAGCCCCGCCGTAGTCCCACCGTACCGGCCGCCAATCGACAGCCGACGGCCGCCGTGTCGATGCAACCACGCCGCGGAAGCATGGCCCGCGTCGCCGCGCACTGACGCAGCGGTACAAACGGCACCAGCCGCACCACGCGTTCCAGGAATGACCGCACAAGATCCGCCGCACCGACGTCCCCATGACCCGGTTCGGGAGCCGCACAGAACGCGCGGGGCAGCCACAGCGCTGCCCCGCGCGTTCGCGCGTGCATCCTGTGTAGCCATTTGGCAGCGCAGCCACGACCATTGGTGGCAATCTGCTGAGCAATAGATACGCTCAGCTACGCAGCCGGAGGTGCAGTTTCCGTGGCGTCCAACGTCAACCCCACCGTCAGGCGACGCCGTTTGGGCCAGGAGCTGCGCCGGCTCCGCGAACTCAAAGGCATGACGGCCGAAGAGGTGGCGGAGCGCCTTCTCGTCTCCCAGTCGAAGATCAGCCGCCTCGAGAACGGCCGCCGCTCGATCAGCCAGCGCGACGTCCGCGACCTGTGCGGGGTGTACGAGGTCGAGGACCACCGGATAGTCGACTCGCTGATGCAGATGGCCAAGGACTCCCGCCAGCAGGGCTGGTGGCACGCCTTCGGAGACATCCCGTACAGCGTCTACATCGGCCTGGAGACCGACGCGGCCAGCCTGCGGGTGTACGAACCCCAGGTCGTCCCCGGTCTGTTGCAGACCCGGCAGTACGCCGAGGCGCTGATCACCGGCGCGCTGCCCGAGAGCGGCACCACCGACGTAGAGAAACGAGTCAGCGTCCGCGTGCGCCGCCAGGAGCGGCTCAACGACGCAGAGCACCCGCTGCGGCTGTGGGTGGTGATCGACGAGGCCGCGCTGCGCCGTCTCGTCGGCGACAAGCAGCTGATGCGCGAGCAGTTGGAGCATCTGGTGGAGCTGTCCCAGCTGCCGCATGTCACCGTGCAGGTGCTGCCCTTCGACATGGGCGCCCACCCGGGCATCAACGGCCAGTACGCGATCCTGGAGTTCCCGGACACCTCCGACTCGAGCGTCGTCTACATCGAGGGCGTGACGAGCGACCTGTACCTGGAGAAGGCCAACGATGTGCAGAAGTACAGCGTCATGTACGAGCATCTGCGCGCCCAGGCCCTGAACGTGGATCACACGAGGCAGTTCATCGCGGACATCGCCAAGGAGTACGCACGCTGACACGCCCGCCGGCAGGTCCGCCGACACTTCGACTGACATGTCGGCTGATTCACCCTCCGAAAGGTCTCTGCGGCGAGGGGGACCGCACGGTACACCCCCGCCGCAGCGGGGCGGAAGAGTCGCATGGAATATGCCATCCGGTCGAGTGAATGGCTGCCTCGCGCACCCATGGCGGCGAGTAGCGTCGATCACGCCAGCAAGAACGTTGGCGCGAACCACACCACTTGCCGAAGCGGAGCGAACATGGCAATCATTCAGGGCGCCACGGATACCTGGACGAAGTCCTCGTACTCCACGGGAAACGGCGCATGCGTAGAGGTCAAGTCCCCCGTCGTGCAGGCCATTGCCGTCCGGGACTCCAAAGTCCCCGCGGGTCCGACCATCACCTTCGTCCCCGAGTCGTGGACCGCGTTCGTGAACGATGTGGGGCACGGCGCGTTCGACCTCGGCTGAGCACGACGCCGAGGAACACCGCGAACCGACGCGGCACAGAGCGCCACGAGCACCATCTGACAGAGCCCTCTCGACTGGTTCGCCGTCCCGGCCGAGGGGGCTCGGCCATGCCCCCACGGCCATCCCCCACCCACTTCCGTCGCGCGCTTCGGCTCAGCGCAGTTGATCGACGTAGCGGTCGGTTCCGGGGACCGTCGGGATGAAGGGAGCAACCAGCTCCACCCGCCCGAGCCCCGATTCGACGACCGCTGCGTCGAGCCCGGCGAACGCAGACTCCCAAGGCTCCCTCGGGTCCTCCTCGAGGAACCACAGCAGCATCAGTCGGGTGTCGACGCCCTCCACCTGCTTCACATAGGTCATCCGGTCACCCGGCAGCGGAGTCGGCCGGAAGACCGTAACCATCGCCGCGCAGGAGCCGGCCAGCCGCTTCGCCAGATGCTTCGTACGCAGCCACTCCAGCAGCTCGGCCCGCTGCTCGGGCCCGTCGGCGTCGATCACCTCCACCACTTTGCCCGCGTACGGATGATCCAGCGCGTGGTAGTCGCGCGGTCCGGCCGGTCGGCGGTGGCCTCGCCCTCACAGGTGTGGCAGGCGGCGTACGCGGCGCCCAAGGGCGCGCTGACCTCGGCGATGTACTCGCTGGCGCGCGAGCTGGGCCCGGACCGGATCCGGGTGAACACCGTGCTGCCGGGCTGGATGTGGGGGCCGCCCGTCCAGGCGTACGTCCAGTTCACCGCGCACACCGAGGGCGTACCAGAGAACGAGGTGCTCGGGCGGCTCACCGAGCGGATGGCACTGCCCGAGCTGGCCACGGACGGAGATGTGGCGGAGGCCGCGGCCTTCCTCGCCTCCGACCGGGCCCAGGCGATCACGGGTCAGTCACTGCTGGTCAACGCCGGCGAACTGATGCGGTAAAGCCCCTCCCTTCTCGGCCGCACGGGACCCGCATCCCGTGCGGTCTTGTCGTATCCACGGAGACTGACGAAGTGCCCGCTCATCGTGTGGCCGCTGTCACGTTCACGACAACGCCCGGGAAGGTCAAGAACAAGTAAAACCGTTCGGCTTTCTGACCTGTGTTCACATTTCTGACCGCACATCCCCTTGACCCATCGCCCGGCCAGGCGGTTCAATCCCCGAAGTCCCCACTCCCGCACGGGGGCTCCGCTGATCGGACGTACTGACGAAGCACATTGACGTTCACAAGGCGGACCCCAGGAGGGGGCACATGAACAGTCTCGACTGGACCGTGCTCATCGGTTACTTCGGTGTGATGGTCGCGATCGGACTCTGGTCGCACAAGCGCGTCGACAACGTCAGCGACTTCTTCACCGCCGGCGGCAAGATGCCGTGGTGGCTGTCGGGCATCTCGCACCACATGTCCGGCTACAGCGCGGTGATGTTCACCGGCTACGCGGCCATCGCGTACACCTACGGCGTCACCTCGTACGTCACCTGGTCCTTCCCCATCGCGATCGGCATCGCCATCGGCTCCCGGGTGTTCGCGCCCCGGCTCAACCGGGTGCGCTCACGGCTGCATGTGGCCTCGCCGCTCGAATACCTCAAGAACCGCTACAACCTGCCCACCCAGCAGGCGCTCGCCTGGTCCGGCGTACTGCTGAAGATCGTCGATGTCGGCGCCAAGTGGGCTGCCATCGCCACGCTGCTCTCCGTCTTCACCGGTGTCTCCCTCAACACGGGCATTCTGATCACCGGCGCGGTAACCGCCGTGTACTGCACCGTCGGCGGCCTGTGGGCGGACGCCCTCACCGAACTCGGCCAGTTCATCATCCAGTTCATCGCGGGCATCGCGATGCTCGTCGCCGTCATGGCCGAACTGGGCGGTTTCAGCTCTCTGTGGAACGTCTGGGACGAGCCGGAGCTCAAGGGCCACGCGGAGCCGCTGGCCGGCCCGTACATGATGGTCTTCCTGATCGCGTACCTCTTCATCAAGACCTTCGAGTACAACGGCGGCATGTGGAACCAGGCGCAGCGCTACATGGCCACCGACTCCGCGAAGTCGGCGGAGCGGTCCGGCCGGCTGTCCGCCGTGCTGTGGCTCGTCTGGCCTCTGGTGCTGTTCTTCCCGATGTGGGTGGCGCCGCTGATCATCGACACGAAGGTGCCTGCCGACTCGTACGCGCTGATGGCCGAACAGCTGCTGCCGCACGGTCTGCTGGGCCTGGTCATCGTGGGCTTCTTCTCCCACACCATGGCCATGTGCTCCTCCGACGCGAACGCGATCGCGGCGGTCGTCACCCGCGACATCATGCCCGCCGTGTCCCGCAAGGTCCGCGAGTGGGACACCCGCGCGGGGCTGCTGGCCGCCCGCTGGGCCACGCTGCTCTTCCTCGGTCTCTCGATGGCCATCGCGACCCAGGTCAACTCGGACTTCTTCGGTGACATCATCACGGTCGTCATCAAGTGGGTGGCGGGGCTCATGGGTCCGATCGCGATTCCGCTGATGCTGGGCATGCTGCCGTGGTTCCGCAAGAGCGGACCGACGGCGGCGCTGGTCAGCTGGGGGCTCGGCCTGGTCACCTTCTGGCTGGTCAACTACCCGATCAGCTGGAGCGTCGACGGCGGCGTGCCGTTGCAGTACCAGGTCTCCATCCCGCTGGCTGTCTCGCTCGTCCTCTACATCCTGATCGGCCTCATCAAGCCGGAGGACACCCCCGAGCGCGACGACCTCATCGCCCGGATCAACTCGGACGGAGACGGCCCGGGCCCGGCGTTCGCCGGCGCGGCTGTGCCGGCGCCGGCACAGCCCGCCGAGGCGAAGGCGCTCGGGCGCGAGGGCGCGGACGGCTGACGCTCGCTCTACGCCGCGTACGAGGGCCCGGCTCCTGAGGAGGGGAGCCGGGCTCTCGTACGCACATCAGCTCCGCGGGTAGCGCGACAGCCAGGCGGGCGCGGTGACCGTGGGGCCGTGCAGGGCCGGGCCCTGAGTCATCTCCATCGCGAAGTCGTCGGCGAGCTCAAGGATCGTGGGGCGGCCCTCCAGCTCGCAGAGCCAGGCGGGCGGCAGCGCCGTCTCGCCGTGCAGTGCTCCCAGCAGCGAGCCGGTGACGGCGCCGGTGGTCTGGGAGGGGCCGTCGTGGTTGACGGCGAGACGCAGGCCGTGCCGGATGTCCTCGCCGACGAGAGCGGAGTAGACGGCGATGGCAAGGGCGTCCTCGGCGTTGTGGCCCTCGCCGAGCGAGGCGATCCTGGCGGGGCTCGGAATGCCCTGGCGTACGGCGCCGAGGGCGTGCTTGAGGGCGTCCGTGACCGGCTGGTGGCCGGGGCGCGCGGCCAGCTGGGCGAGGGCGCGCTGCACCGAGCCGTCGAGGGTCTCGCCGCGGGCCAGACCGTGCACGATGACGGCGAACGCGCCGGCCGAGAGATACGCGGTGGGGTGGCCGTGCGTCTGCGCCGCGCACTCCACGGCCAGCTGGCACACCAGCTGCGGCTCCCAGCCGACGAGCAGCCCGAACGGCGCGGAGCGCACCAGCGCGCCCGCGTCGCGCGCGGCGGGGTTCTTGGGTGCTTCGAGGGTGCCCATGGTCTCGTCGCCGAGCCCGATGAGGCAGGCACTGGCGGGGTCGCGGCGGGTGTAGAGCCATTCCTCGCGAGCGAGCCAGCCATTGTCCTTGCGGCGCTCGTCGGGGCCCCAGTCGTGCTGGGTGGCGGCCCATCTCAGATAGGCGCGGTGTACATCGGTGGGCGGGTGCCAGGCTCCGGTGTCGCGGCGGACCTGCGCGCGGATCAGCCCGTCGACGGTGAACAGGGCCAGCTGGGTGGCGGCGGTGACGGCCCCGCGGCGGCCGTGGGCGGGCACGAGGTCGCCGACGCCGTCCGGGCCGTGGGCGGCGCGGATCTCCTCCACGGTGAGGGCGACGACCCCGGCGCCGAGCGCGTCGCCGATGGCGCCGCCGAGCAGGGCGCCGCGCACCCGGGCGCGGAAGTCCTGCTGCTCGGCCCGGCCCCAGACGGCTGTGGCTGCTGCGCTCACCGCGCGTCCCTCCCTGGACGTCGAACGTATGCCTGGCGCAGCACTGTAATCGAACGGGAATGGGGGGTTCAGGGGGCGAGAGGGTGACGGGGGCCACGTGGTGGCCGGTTTTGTCCTCAATCACCGGACGGGCTGGAAATGGCAGCCCGAATCGTGGACACGGGGGCACAGCCTCGACAGCAAGGGCAACCGGGCTCGACGGCGCCGGTTTGTCCCCAAACGCCGGACGGACTTGATTTCAGCCCATCCTGGGGGCGTCTCCCGGCGGTAGCTGGGGGAGGACAGCGTCCCGGGCCGTGGTCAGGCGGTGCAGCCGCGGTTCCAGTTCGGCCGGGTCCGCGCCCGGGCACGCGAGCAGTTCGGTCAGGTCGCCCGCCGCGTCCGCCACCGTGGCCCAGGTGGGCGTCTCGGCGAGGAGGTCGGCGAGCAGAGTGTCGGCGCGGGGCCAGTCCCCGGGTGCGCAGGCGAGCAGCAGCAGCTCGGCGGCGCGGTCGCCTCGCACGGACCCCGCGGCCCGGTCGGGGCACTCGCGCTCGGCAGCCCGCCACAGGTCACCGGCCCGCGCCAGTCCTTCCGTACAGCTCACGGTGAGCGCCAGCTGCAGCGAGCCCCGGCGGGCGTCGACGGCGAGCAGCCTCTCGGCCGCCTCCCTCGCCGGGGCGAAGCGGCCGGTCCTGCGGTGAGCGCGGGTGAGCAGGGCGAGGTGGTTCGCGTCCTGGTCGTCCCCGGCGGCCTCCCCCAGGGCTGTCAGCGCCTCCTCCGGGCGGCCGAGGTACAGATGAACGGTCGCCCGCGCGCGGTGCGCCTCCGGGTCGTCGTCGCCGAGCTCCAGCCGGCGCTCGAGGTCCGCGAGCGCCGGCAGCAGACGGCCGGTCACCATGCGCACCGACGCCCGGCGTGCGTGCGCCCAGAGGTACTGCGGGTCGAGCGCGATCGCCCGGTCCAGCTCGGCGAGCGCCTCCTCGTACCGCTCCAGGTCCTGGAGGGCCGCACCCCGCTCGGCGGCGATCCAGGCCTTGTCCGGCTGGAGTTCCGCCGCGCGTGCCAAGGCCGCCAGCGCCTCGTCGAGCCGGCCGAGGCTGCGCAGCGCCTGGCCGCGGCTGCCGATGGTCCAGCCGTCGTCGGGGCGGAGCCTGTCCGCCCGGTCGTAGTCCGCGAGCGCCTGCTCGTGCCGCCCGGCCCGGCGGCGGGCCTCGCCCCGCAAGGTGAGTTGGACCGCGTTGTCCGGGTCGAGGGCCACCGCCTGGTCGAGGTCGGCGAGTTCGCCCTCGGGTTCCCCGAGCGCCCGCCGCACCCCGGCCCGTACCAACAGCGCCAAAGGGGTGCGCGGGTCCAGCTCCAGGGCACGGTCCAGGTCCGCCAGCGCCTCCTCGTACCGGTGCAGCTGCTCGTACGCCCGGCCACGGGCGACATACGCGTAGGCATACCGCGGGTCGTGCGCGATCGCCCGGCCGTAGTCGGCGACGGCGTCCTCCTGCCGGCCGGCTTCCTGGTGCGCGTACCCCCGCTCCGCCAGCGCCCACGCCTTCGAGTCAGCCATCTCCACGATCCGGTCGAGATCGGCGAACTCCCTTGTCGCATCCTCCTGTTGGCGATAGATCTCGACCCGCCGCAGCAGCGCCCACAGATAGTCCGGCTTCAGTTCCAGCGCCTCGTCCAGGTCCGCAAGCGCCTCCTCGCTGCTGCCCAGCGCGTGCTTCGCCATGGCCCGGCTGCCCAGCGCCCATGCATACGCCGGATCCAGCGCGAACGCCCGGTCGAACTCGGCGATCGCCTCCTCGTACCGCCCTTCGTGCCGCAGGATCTCCCCGTGTTCGCCAACGATCCACGGGTTGCCCGGGTCGAGCTCCCGGGCCCGGCCGACATCCACCAGGGCGCCGTCGCCGTCCCCGAGTGCGCGCCGGATCTGGGACCTGCGCACCAGCGACCAGACATGGCCTGGCCTGGCATCCAGCACCCGGCCCAGATCCGCCAGCGCCTCTTCGCTGCGTCCCAGCAGGTGCTTGGTCTGGGCTCGGCCGGAGAGCGACCAGGTGTCGACGGGGTCGATCTCGAGGGCCCGCTCGAACTCGGCGAGGGACTCCTCGTACCGTCCCGTCAGGCGGTACGTCTCCCCCAGCCCGTAGTACGCCCGTTGGCAGCCCGCGTCCCGGCTGATCGCCTGCCGGTAGTCGAGCAGCGCCTGTTGGTACCGACCGGCATTGCGGTGGTCCCGGCCGCGGACCACCAGCGCCGCCACCCGCGTCTCGTCGTCCGGCTCCGGCCGGGCGAGGATCAGGTCCAGCACCCCGACACCCCGGCGCTGTTCGTCCTCCAGAGCCGCCAGGCAGTCCCTGCCCAGCGCGATCAGCAGCCCGCTGTCCCCGTCGGCGCCCGCGTCCGCGACGGTCCGCGCCCAGCGCCTGGCCGCCACCGTGCCCGCGTCGCAGGCGTCGATCCCGTCCCGCAGCACCGCGGCCAGCGCCGTCCGCGGCCGTGCGCACAGCAGGTGATAGATCTCCTCAAGACGTAGCTCGCGCCAGGCGTCCTGCCCCCACAGCTCGTCCGCGCCCAGACCGTCGCCGGCCTCCTCCCGCCAGCCGGCGAACGCCTCCGCCAGCCGCGTGTGCCCGGCCCGCCAGCGCTCCGGCGAGGTGTTGCGCCGCAGCCGCAGCATCGGCTCCCGTACGACATCGTGGTACTGGGCCCGGCCGCCCCGGTCGCTGACGAACGGCAGCCCGCGCAGCCACCCGAACAGCCCGGCCGCGTCGTCCCCTTCGACGGCCGCCCGGAAGACGTCCTCGTTCAGCCGGCGCGGCAGTGCGCCGTCGAGGGCGGCGGCACGGCGGACCGGGTCCTGCTCCCACTTCAGGAAGCGCTCGACGGCGGTGGCGCTGGGGTCGCCCACCGCGCCCGGGTTCTCGGCGAGGGTGGAGACGAGGACGGGCAGCCGGCCGGAGAGCCTGAGCACGTCCCGGACCACCTCCTCGTCCACCACGCCCTTGGCGGCGAGGAGCCGGCGGGCCTCCGGTTCGGTGAAAGGTGCGAGGGGGAGGTCGGTGACGAAGTCGGCGTAGTCGGCCCAGCAGTTGGGGTCGGGCGGCCGCTGCCCGGAGAGGGTGACGACGACATGAGCGGGCAGCGAGCCGTACTGCCCGGTGGTGATCAGATCGCGCAGCCAGGTGTCGAGGAAGGGCCCGGTGCGTTCGTACGTGTCGAAGAAGAGCGTGATCCAGGGGGCGCCGGCCCCGACCCGGTTCAGCTCGGCGACCAGAACCGGAGTGAGGGCCCGGACGGGGTCAAGGACCAGCTGTACGTCCTCCTGCTTGCCGAAACGGGTGGTGAGGACGGCCCTTACGTGGTCGGTGCCGCGGGCGACCTGCGCCGGGTCGACGGCTCCGGCGAGCGCGCCGACGCCCGGCACCATGCCGAGTCCGATCAGAGAGGCCTGGGCCGCGGCCATGCTGCCCGCGGAGGGCTGCTGCGGCTGCGGCTGTCCGTCCGCCGCCGCGTTGGTAATGGCCTCCGCCTCGTACCGGCGCCGGCGGTAGGTCGCCAGCTGCCGGTCGAGGGCCTTGAGCGCCTGCCCCTGCTCGGCGAACTGGGCGCTGATCGCCTCCATCGCCTCCGGCACGCTGTTCACGGACTCGTCGAGGACTGCGGTGAGCGCCTGGCGCCCGCGCGCGGTCTGCACCAGCTCGCGCACCAGGGAGGTCTTGCCGACACCCGCGTTGCCGTGGATATGGAAGATGAAGCGGTGCCGCGGATCCTCCGGGGGCACGTCGAAGTTCTCGCGGAAGGTGGCGAGTTCATCGCGCCGTCCCACGAATCCCGCGCGCCTGCGGATGTTGATCAGTTCCTGCATCGACAGTCTCGCGGCACCGGCACTCATGCGATCAGTCTGGCAGCAGCGGCAGCAGCTCGGGCAGATGTCCGTCGGACGCGGTGGCGGCGCGCACGCGCTCCTGCGGCACCTCGCCGTACAGAGTCGTACGCGGCCTGGCCGGCCGGCCTGCCGCCTCCGCGATGGCGATCAGATCCTGAACGGAGCGGTACGAGCCGTAACTGGAGCCCGCCATCCGGGAGATGGTCTCCTCCATCAGCGTGCCGCCGAGATCATTGGCCCCGGAGCGGAGCATCTCGGCCGCGCCCTCCGTGCCCAGCTTCACCCAGCTGGTCTGGATGTTGGTGATGTGGGGGTGGAGGAGGACGCGGGCCATGGCGGTGACCGCGCGGTTGTCCCGCATGGTCGGCCCCGGCCGCGCGATCCCCGCCAGATACACAGGCGCGTTCGTATGGATGAAGGGCAGGGTCACGAACTCCGTGAAGCCACCGGTCTCCTGCTGGACCCCGGCGAGCGTGCGGAGGTGGCCGAGCCAGTGCCGGGGCTGGTCCACATGCCCGTACATCATCGTCGAGGACGACCGGAGGCCCAGCTCGTGCGCGGTCTTGACGACCTCGATCCAGGTGGCGGTGGGCAGCTTGCCCTTGGTGAGGATCCAGCGGACCTCGTCGTCGAGGATCTCGGCGGCGGTCCCGGGGATGGAATCGAGTCCGGCCTCCTTTGCGGCAGTCAGCCACTCGCGGATCGAAAGGCCGGTCCGCGACGCGCCGTTGACGACCTCCATCGGCGAGAAGGCGTGCACATGCATGCCCGGCACGCGCTCCTTCACGGCGCGGGCGATGTCGAAGTACGCCGTGCCCGGCAGGTCGGGATGGATGCCGCCCTGCATGCACACCTCGACCGCGCCGACGTCCCACGCCTGCGCGGCCCGGTCGGCGACCTGGTCGAGGGAGAGGGTGTAGGCGTCGGCGTCCGTACGCCGCTGGGCGAAGGCGCAGAAACGGCAGCCGGTGTAGCAGACGTTGGTGAAGTTGATGTTGCGCGTGACGATGTACGTGACGTCGTCGCCGACCGTGTCGCGGCGCAGCTCGTCCGCGATCCGCGTGAGCGCGTCGAGAGCCGGGCCGTCCGCGTGCAGCAGCGCCAGGGCCTCGTCGTCCGTCAGCTTGGTCGGATCGTCGGCGGCCTGCTTGAGCGCCGCTTTCACATCGGTGTCGATACGGGAGGGCACCATGCCGGGCGCGGCGGCCTCGCGCAGCGCGTCCCAGTCGCCGTACACGTCGTCGAAGTCGTCGCGGCGGTCGGAGGTACGGCCTTCGGTGTCGATGGTCCGGTGAAGGTCCGTCCTGCCGGCGGCGGTGAAAGCCTCGTCCGGCTCCTGCCAAGGACGGCCCTCGACGACGGCGTCCGCGTTCGCCAGCCCGGTCTGAGGATCGGCGAGCGCGCGGACGTGCGGCAGCAGCCGCGGATCGAGCCAGGGCTCGCCGCGCTGCACGAACTCCGGGTAGACGGCGAGGCGCTCGCGCAGCTCGAAGCCCGCGTCCGCGGAATGCCCGGCGAGCGCGTCGATCCGCGGCCAGGGCCGCTCGGGATTGACGTGGTCCGGCGTGAGCGGCGAGACGCCGCCCCAGTCGTCGATGCCGGCGCCGATGAGCCGCGCGTACTCGCCCGCCACCAGGTTCGGCGGCGCCTGCAGACAGGCGGACGGCCCCATGATGTGCCGCGCGACGGCGACGGTGGCGACCAGCTCGTCCAGCTCGGCGTCCGGCATGCCGCGCATCGCCGTGTCCGGCTTGGCGCGGAAGTTCTGCATGATCAGTTCCTGGATGCCGTGGTAGGCACGGGAGATGCGGCGCAGCGCGAACAGCGAGTCCGCCCGCTCCTCGTACGTCTCGCCGATCCCGATCAGCAACCCGCTGGTGAACGGCACGGAACTGCGCCCGGCGTCCTCCAGCACGCGCAGCCGCACGGCCGGCTCCTTGTCCGGGGACCCGTAGTGCGGCCCGCCGGGCTCGCTCCACAGCCGGGTCGCCGTGGTCTCCAGCATCATGCCCATGGACGGCGCGACCGGCTTGAGCCGCTGGAAGTCGGTCCAGGACATGACGCCCGGGTTGAGATGCGGCAGCAGCCCGGTCTCCTCCAGGATGCGGATCGCCATGGCCCGTACGTACGCGATGGTGTCGTCGTAGCCGTGCGCGTCGAGCCACTCACGGGCCTCGGGCCAGCGGTCCTCGGGCTTGTCGCCGAGCGTGATCAGCGCTTCCTTGCAGCCCAGTGCGGCGCCGCGCCGGGCGATGTCGAGGACCTCGTCCGGCGACATGAACATCCCGTGGCCGGCCCGGCGCAGCTTGCCGGGGACGGTGACGAAGGTGCAGTAGTGGCACTTGTCGCGGCACAGCTTGGTCAGCGGGATGAAGACGCTCTTCGAGTACGTGATGACCCCGGGCCGCCCCGCGGCCTCCAGCCCGGCATCCCGCACCCGCGCGGCGGACGCGGCAAGGTCCTCGAGGTCGCTGCCGCGCGCCTGCAACAGCACGGCCGCCTCGGCGGTGTCGAGGGCGACGCCGTCCCTGGCCCGCTTGAGGGCGCGGCGCATGGCGTTCTCGGTGGGGCGTCCGGGCTGGTGATCCGTCATGGATCGAGCATACGAGCGCGCCCGCGAACACCGGCGGTCCGGGGGCTGGGGGCGCCCCTGAGTATGTGCGCCCAGGCACCACGGGGGCACACCACGCATGCGCTGAGCCGGCCGGGGCGGGGCCGGCCGGGGCGGGGCCGGCCGGGGCGGGGCCGGCCGGGGCCCGAAGCTCCGGGCAGCAATCCTGGACGGCGATTGCGACGACGAGCGGGTCGACCGACCGAGATCATCCGCCCCGACGGTCGAAAGCTGTACGCGGATTACAACGAGATTGGACTCCCGGTACACGTTACTTGCGTGGACGGGACGGTCACGCGCCAGACGTACGACGACGCCGCCCGGCGGCACCCGACCGGCTGAGGCCCGTGCGTGTCTTCGGCACCCTGTCGGGCCTGGTAGGCAGGCTCAGGTGGCATGAAGACATCACCCCTGATCACCGTCGCCGCGCTGGCCGCCGCCGCGCTCCCCGCTGCCGTCCTGCTCGCCGCCAAGAGCGCCGCCGCGTCCCGGGCGCCCACCGTGCAGGCGCCCGGGCCGAGCGGGGGTCACACGTACTGCGCGTACTCGTCCAGCGCCCCCAGCACCTCCGCCTCCCCCGCCGGCGGCAGCTGCAGTACGACCTCCTCCACGCCCAGTTCCGCGTAGTGTGCCAGCTTCCCGGGGCTCGGCAGGACCGCGTACGGCACGACCTGAAGCACCTGCGGGTCGCGCCCCGCTTTCTCCCACACCTCGCGCAGGACCGGGACCGACTCCGTCAAGCCACGCCCGCCGATCGGGAGCCAGCCGTCCGCGTACTCCGCGATGTGCGAGAAGAGCTTCGGACCAGCCGCCCCGCCGATGAGGGTGCGCGGGCCGCTCACCGGCTTGGGGTAGGCACAGGAGGCCCTTACGGAACCGAACTCGCCCTTGTACGCCGTCGGTTCGGCCGCCCACAGCGCCCGCATCAGCGCCATCCGGTCCCGCCCCAGCTCGCGCCGCGTCGCCCACTCCACCCCGTGGTCCGCCGCCTCCTCCTTGTTCCAGCCAAAGCCGATGCCGAGCGTGAACCGCCCGCCCGACAGATGGTCGAGGGTCGCGATCTGCTTGGCCAGGTCGATCGGGTCGTGCTGGGCGACCAGCGTGATGCCGGTGCCGAGGCCGAGGCGCGACGTGACAGCCGCGGCCTGGCCGAGGGCGACGAAGGGGTCGAGGGTGCGGCCGTACTCGGGCGGCAGTTCGCCGCCCGCAGGGTACGGGGTCGCGCGCTCCACCGGGATATGGGTGTGTTCCGGCAGGTAGAGCCCGTCGAAACCGCGCTCCTCCAGCTCCCGCGCCAGCCGCACGGGCGTGATCGTCTCGTCCGTGAGGAAGATCGTCGTCGAGATCCTCATGAGGCTCCTCCGTCGTCGTCGGCGCTGGTGGCGGGCCAAAGGTACGCCGTCCAGCGCCAGATGCCGAGTGCACGCCGAGTGCAGGCCGAATCAGGCAAAGCTGACGCCGACCGCACGCCAGCCACACGGCCGCACGGCCGCACGCCAACCGCACGCCAACCGCACGGCACTATCCGGCCATCGCCCCGCCCCCTGCCACCCGTCTTCCCTTGAAGAGCAGTTCACGGCTCGATACGAGGGTTTCGAGTACACCACTTCTGCCCCTCTCATCAGCCTGGGAGTCGACGGCATGTGCAATGACGAACACGCAGAACACGCGATGGACAGACGCGGACTGTTCGTGACGGGAGCGGCCGCGGCGCTTACGTTGAGCACTGTGAGCCTCGCGAACGCCGCACCGAACAACGACGGACAGACCGGCCGGAGCGACGAGCAGACCAAGGTCGTACGCGGCACGCTGCCGCCCGGCTCCCCCGACTTCGTTTATCTGCCGCTCGAAGTCCCGCGAGGCGTACGCGAGATCCACGTCGCGTACACCTACGAGCGCCCTGTCGTCCCGGCCGGCACGCAAGGCAACGCCCTCGACATCGGCATCTTCGACGAGCGCGGCACGGAGTTCGGCGGGGACGGCTTCCGCGGCTGGTCGGGTGGGGCGCGCACGGAGTTCTTCATCCGCGCGGACGAGGCGACCCCGGGCTACATCCCGGGCACGGTGCGGCCCGGCACCTGGTCCGTCGCGCTGGGCCCGTACACGGTCTCGCCGCAGGGTCTCGCGTACGAAGTCACCATCACGCTCCGGTACGGCGCGCCCGGCCGGACGCCCAAGCCGGTCTACCCGCCGGAGCGGGCCAAGGGCCGTGGCCGCGCCTGGTACCGCGGCGACTGCCATCTGCACTCCTGGTACTCGGACGGCAGGCGCACCCCCGCCGAGATCGCCGCGCTCGCCCGCGGCGCCGGGCTCGACTTCATCAACACATCCGAGCACAACACCCATGCGGCCCACCGGGCGTGGGAGGGCCAGTGGGGCGACGACCTGCTGATCCTCACCGGCGAGGAGGTGACGACGCGCAACGGCCACCTCATCGCGCTCGGCACCGACCCCGGCACGTTCGTCGAGTGGCGCTACCGGGCCCGCGACAACCGTTTCGGCCGCTACGCCCGCGAGATCAGGCGCTCCGGGGGCCTGGTCGTCCCGGCCCACCCGCACGCCACCTGCATCGGCTGCAACTGGAAGTTCGGCTTCGGCGAGGCGGACGCCGTGGAGGTGTGGAACGGCGCGTACACCCCCGACGACGAGGTCTCGCTGCAGGCCTGGGACAACACGCTGGTCGCGTCCGTACGCTCCGCAAAGCCCTGGACCCCGGCGATGGGCAACAGCGACGCGCACCGCCACCCGGACGCCGTCGGCACGCCGCAGACCGTGGTCCTGGCCGAGGAGCTGTCCCGCGAGGCGATCCTGGACGGCATCCGGGCGGGACGTTCGTACGTCGCCGAGTCCGCCGCGGTGTCACTGTCCTTCTCGGCGGCAGGCGGACGCGGCCAGCACGCGGGCATCGGCGAACGGCTGCCCGTCGATGCCGACGACCCGGTGACGGTACGCCTGGAGGTCAGCGGCGCGCCGGACTGCTCGGCCCGCATCGTGACCGACCAGGGTGTGCTGCACACAGTGGCGCTGCCGGCGTCGGGGACGGGCACGGTGGAGTGGGGCACGACGGCGTCGTACGCGGCGTATGTACGGGCGGAGGTGCGGCACGCGCCGGTGGTGCCGGGACTGCCGGGGCCGTTGGCGGCGTTCACGAACCCGGTCTTCCTCGGAAGCTGAGGCGGCGGCCCCGTCCGTCGAAGGCGCGGCCGACTGGCGGTTCCGCCACAGCCTGCCGTGCCCCGCAGCCGCGGGGTACGGCAGGCATCCCGGCAGCGCCCAGGGAGGACGACCGGCAGTCCACAACATCAGGAACCATCAGGTCCTCAGTCAGGCAAACCAGTCCAGGGATTGGCCGTGCGGGCCGGTGAAGGCCACCGGCTGCCCGTCCAGGGCCAGAACGAACGCGGCGCGGTCCTCAGGCGCGGGCCGGGGCAGGCGTTGTCCTACGGACGGCAGGACGCGAGGCCCCTCGTTGGATATCCAGTGGCCGGGCAGGGCCCGCACGGTCTCGGCGAAGGACTCCTGCGCCTCGGTCGGTAGATAGGTCAGCACGGCGCTGTGGAAGACCACCGGGGGGGCAAGCTGCCGGCGGTCTTGCCGCCGGACCAGGCCGCGGTGACCGATCCCCCGCTGAACCTCTCCACCAGGGACGAGCTGAGGAACCAGTTGACATCCTTGGCGCAATTTACCTGCTGTTTTCACACGGCGCGAGAAAAGCATCACGAGCGAGTGATAGTGACACAGAGTCAAACCATTGTCCGGCTGCGTAAATTGTTTGTTACGGCACAGCCGGCGACATTGTATGGACATGACGCCCGGGCTAGCTTGAAGTACACCTTTAGCCAGTGGGTGTTATTAGGTAAAGCGTGCTGCCTATGAGCCAGATTTGCGCGGCGTTTCTGCGCGCTGCCGAAGAGATCGGCAACATGCGGACCGTGCACTGATCAACGTCCACACGGCATGTCAGCGCCCGTGCCGAGGTTTCCAGGGAGCCGTGAACCGATGAACCAGCAAGCATTGCTCGCCGCTATACCCGGTCTCAGCTCGCGGTGCATCGACGCACGCTCCCGCGCAATTCTCTCCCTGCTCAGGACGCAGGTACCCTCCGGGGCGGCGCTCCTGACCTACGTCGACAAGGCGACCGGATCCCACCGGGTGCTCGCGAACGAGGGTTACCGGGAGCCAACTGCCACCTACCTCGTCAGCGATTCTTTCACCGAGTCTGACCCGGGCTTCCGCACTGCTTCCGCCAATCCCGAACGGCTCATGGTTTGGGACGATTTCCCGCAGTATCGAGACACGTTCTCGCCGCGGGAGGTCTACAATCCCGCTGGATTCTACGAAGGCATCTCGATGATCCTGAAGGATCCGCGCGGTAGGACCGTCGGGACACTTCACTTGAGCACACCGGAGCCCGTCTTCTCGAAGCAGTGGAAGAACATGATGGATGCGTTTCGACCCGTGGTCACGGAGATGGCGGCAACGGCGAACGAGCGATCCGGCCTTGATCTCACCAGCCGCGAACTCGAGATCCTGAAACATATCGTTGCCGGAAAGTCCAACCCGAAGATCGCAGAGGAACTCTTCCTCTCCCGGCGCACCGTCTCCACCCACGTGGAACACATTCTGCGCAAGCTCGATGCCACCAACCGCGTCGACGCCGTAGTCCATGCGTTGCGCCTGGGGATGTAATGCCGAACGCCGATCAGCCTCCGCGCCAGGCAGGCGGCACTTCTTTTTCCCATCCTCTGACCAGCGGGCCATCCGGCCACCCCGGATGGCCCGCTGACGACCGTCAAACGACTCAATCGCCGGTGATGAAGCGTCGGAGGACGTTCTCCGTCATGCGGGAAATGCCGTTCTCGTGGTCATTCACCAACAGTGCGCCGGACCACGCGATCGAGCCCACCGAGAAGACCTGCCCGCCGCCGGGGCACTTGAAGTACACGATGTCGGACCTGACCAGCGGGTCCTGCATACCTCCGTGGTGGTCGGGCAGCCCCATGACGATCTCCTCCACCACCCGCTGGTAGTAGTTCGTGTGGTTGCGTGAGGAAGCGAGGACCACCGCGTCCGGTGGGGTGCCCAGCGAGATGTCGGCCCGGTCCAGTTCGTCGCCGGCCGCGCCGCCCATCACCCGGCCGTAGTCCCCGACCGGGTCCTCGTCCACACCCTCCAGGATCCACTTCAGGTCCGGACGGTGCGCGGCCTCAGACAGGTGGTACGGCCGGGCGCTGCCGAAGCCCTGTCCGGTGAAACCGACGCCCACGAGCTTCTGCGGGGCACGTCCCCGGTGGCGCCAGAGCCCGCCCGGCTGTCCGGTGGTCAGCACGTACGCCTCACCGGGCAGAGACTCCCATGACCTGACTCCGGCATGACCGCGACGCACCTCGACGACCAGCGGATCGTGGGAGTAGACCTCGGTGACCCAGTAGAAGCCGTTACCGCCCAGGTACATGATGCTTCCGCCGGAGTCGCGGAACTCGGTCATGCTGTCCAGCATCCGCTCGGAGTAGTACTCCGGATGCGACCCGGTGATCACCACCCCGTAGGGCTTTAGCGCCTCGATGCCCTGTTCGTGCAGCTCCAGGTCGGTGATGACGTCATAGGCGACGCCGCGACGCTCGAGCCACTCGATGAGGTACATGTCCGAGGAGAAAGCTCGACCAGCCTCCACCAGCCAGTTCGCGTAGTCGTGGCGCATGTTGAGGATCGGCCGGCGCGCCGCCGAGAAGGTGACTCCGCTGCCGTCCGGGTGGTGGTCGTACATGGACAGCCCGTACAGCGTGTTCTGTGACCGTGCCAGGTCGGCCTCGGAGGGATGGATCTCGCCGTCCCGCATCGAGTTCGCTGTTTCCCCTTCGAATTGGCGCTCGTTCGCGTACGCGAGGTAGCAGAAGGTCGGCAGGAGCACCACGACGTCGGCCCGCGGCCGGTCCGGGGCCGGCAGCACGACGACGGGCAGGGTGTCGGTCTTCCCGCCCGCCGACAGGCGTACGCCATACACGCCGCTGGACAGCGTCTGCGGCAGCGGGGCGGACAGCGTCGGCGTCCAACCCATGTCGGCGATATCGCTGTCGTGGAAGTGGACCGCCGCATACTGCTCGGGAGCGGCGTGGAAGGCCAGTTCGCGACCGGTCCAGTGCAGACCGGTGACGGCCCGGGTCGGCACGTTCACCAGCCGCGCGGGCCCACCCGTCTGACGGTACGAGCGAACGACGTTGAAGTCGTCACCCTGGTGGAGCGCCATGTCCCAGGCGGCCAGGACCGCCTCGCCGAGACTTCCCAACAAGGCTGTCTCGCCGCGTGCCAGCCGCTCGTCCACCTCCGCGGGCAGCGCACCGGCCAGGATGAACGGTGCCTCGATCTTCCCGTTGAAGTGGTCGCGAGCCCGCCCGCGGACGACGCCACCGACGGTCTCGACGTCTTCCGCCCCGGCCGCGGCCAGGCAGACCGTGCCGCTGCCGGGGAGCGGAACCGGCGCGGACAGGTTCACTTGGGCCTGGGCGGCCACGCCGTAGAGCGGGTCGAGTGGGCTGACCACGATCCGGGCCTCCTCAGCACTAACGACGGCCCGCACGAAGTGCCACTGCCGTTCGTTGAAGGGGGTGTCCACCTGGACGCGCGTCTCCTGGTCCCCGTCTTGCAGTATGAGCACCGCCCTGCCGTGCTCGACGCCCAGCGTCACCGACCTGCCGTCCGTACCTTCGACGTTGACGATGCTCTGCGTACCCGCGCGGTCCAGGCGCGTCGGCCAGATCCAAGACCCGATCGTGTACTCCTGCGCCCCATGGGACGGCAGCGGATCGATGCCCACGGCAAACGAGCCGATGCACGTCTCCTGTGAGGCCGTCGGGTAGGAACCCGCCTCGGACCAGGGGACCGGCTCGGGTTCCTCATGCATCTGCCCATCGGGACCGAGCGCAGCCACCAACCGTACGAGGTCGACGTGGACCTCGGCCTGCGGGGACGATGCGCAGACGGTTACCACGTCGCCAGCCTGGTAGGAAAGCCGGTCTGTGTAGCCGCTCAACCTTGATTCCATGGTTCGAAACCTCTCGCGTGAGAAAAGAGAAAAGGTTCTGTCCGCCGGCCGGGTCACCAACCGGCTTCGCGGTCAACTCACCGCGCGGCGCTTCGACAGCACGATCGTCAGGCCCAGGACGCCGAGTAGGACCAGTCCTCGCACGGCGCCTTGCCAGTCGGCGGACACGCCCATGAGGTTGAGCCCGTTGGTGAGTACGCCGAAGACCAGGACTCCGAGCAGGGTTCCCGGCAGGTTCGGCCGGTACTCCCGGTGCAGGGTCGTCCCGATGAAGACGACGGCGATGCTGTCGAGCATGTAGTAGCCACCGGAGAGCGGAATGTAGGCCGACAGTCGGGACGCCAAGATGATGCCGGTGAGCGCACAGAGCGTGGCGCTGAAGACGTAGGCCAACAGCGACACCCGACGGACGGCGATCCCGGACGCGAGTGCGGCCTTGCCCTGCGCGCCTACGCTGGTCAACGCCCGGCCGACCCGGAACCGTTCGAGCAGGAACCACCCGACGAGCAGGACCACCGCGGCGATGGCGATCGCCACGTCGAGGCCCGCGACGGTCGCCTTTCCGAACATGTTGAAGCCCGCCGGCAGTTGCGCCGGCAACAGGTATGTCGGGTTTCCGCCGCTGGTCACCACCTGCTGGATGCTCTCCCCGATGAACAACGTGGCGAGGGTGGCAAGGAACGGGCTGATCCGCAGGACCAGGATGAACACGGCGTTCGCCACGCCCACGGCCACCCCGGTAAGCAGGCCTGCCACGACGGCCACGCTCGCGATGTAGCCGTTCTGCAGGAACCCGACGGCCACCATGGCGCCCAGGTCGAGGGCCACCCCGACGGACAGGTCGATGCCGCCGGCTCGGACGACGACCGTCATCGCGGTGGCGACGATCGCCAGCAGCGCCGACTGGCTGAGGATGTTGGACAGGTTGTTGCCCGTGGTGAACGAAGGTGTCGCCAACGAGAAGTAGACAACGATACCGACGAGGGCAATTATCACCAGATAGCGCCCCAACAGGTGGAGGATGAGGCGGCGGGGCTGCGCAACGCCGGTCAGCTTGCCGGTTGACTCGGAGTTACTCGGCCTGCTCGTGGTCAGGGTCATGAGACTCGCTCCTGGCCACGGAACGCTGAAACGGCGACGACGATCAGAATGAGAGTCCCCTTGACGCCACTTGTCCAGAAGGTCGGGATATTGACGAGGGTGAAGCCATTGCTCAGCGCGGCGACGAACATGGCGCCAACCGCCGTGCCGACGATGTTGACCACGAGGCGGCGGGAGAAGATGGCGCTGATGAAAGCAGCCAGGATGACGTCCAGCAGCAGCGGCTGCCCGGCACCGGGGATGCTGCCGGAACTGCGGGCGGTAACCAGTACTCCGGCGATCGCCGCGCACAGGGCAGCGACCACGTAGGTCGCGGCGACGTACCGGGATGTGTGGATGCCGGCGACCTTGGCGGCGATGGGGTTTCCACCCACGGCGTAGAGCCGAACCCCGTACCGGGTGAACGACACCACGACCCACGCGGTCAGGAAGACCGCACCCAGAATGAGGACGGGAGCCGGAACGCCGAACAGCCCGCCGTCGCGGAGCCAGATGAAGAAGCCGTTCTGAATCGGGATTTGCTGGTTGTTGGAGAGAAGACGGTCGGCGCTGCCCGCGATCGCCCCCGTCGCGAGGGTGGTCAACAGCGGGCGGATGCCGAGGACGACAGCTGCGGCATTCACCACTCCCACGACGACGGCCGTGGCGAGTCCCACCGCCAGTGCGGCGCCGAGCGAAGTTCCCGACGCCAGGCGGGCGGCGATCACGGTGCCGACAAGACTCATGGTCGCGCCGATGGACAGATCGATGCCACCGCTGATCACGTCGTCGCCGCCGCCGATCACCACTACCGCGAGGCCGATGGCGCCGGCCGCCACCACAGCGCCTTGGACGAGAATGTTGAGCAGGTTGTTCTCGGTGAGGAACTGAGGGGACTGCAGGCTGAAGAACCCGACCGCCAGTAGGAGCACTGCAGCACCGCCGAACGGCAGGATCTTCCTGATGTCGAACCCGGGGGCCTTCCGCGGGTGGACTGGCCGATCCGCGGGGGCAAGAGTTGTCGTAGACGTGGTCACGCTGCCACCTCCGCCACATCCGCACCCGTCGAGGCCGCGAGGATCTCGCCGTCTGTGGCTTCACCACGGCTGTACTCGCGCCTGATCGAGCCGCGGTACATCACCAGGATGCGGTCGGACAGGCCCACGAGCTCCGACAAGTCCTGGGTGATGACCAGGACCGCGGCACCCTCTGCCGCGAGTGCGCTGATGATGTCGTAGATGGCTGCCCGGCTGCCGATGTCCACTCCGGACGTCGGCTGGTCGAGGATGAAGATCTTGGACTTTGCGACTAGCCACTTGGCCAGTACGACCTTCTGCTGGTTGCCGCCGGAGAGGTCACGCGTGGCGACAGTCATGCGACTGGGTACGACCGACAGGCGCGAGATCGACTCCTGAGCCGCCTTTGCCTCGGCCCGCCGGTTCAGTAGACCGAACCGAGTGAACCTGGACAGGGCGGACATCGTGATGTTCTCGGCTATCGACATCCGGGTGACGACGCCTTCCCCGCGCCGGTCGGCCGGTACGAAGCCGACGCCCAGGCTGGTCATCCGGCGAGGAGTACGTCGTGCCACGCGACGCCCCTCGATCTCGACCAGACCGCTGGCCGGCGCGAGCCCGAACAGTGCTTTCCCCAGCTTGTCCGCGCCGGAACCGATGAGACCGGTGACCCCGACGATTTCGCCCGCGGCCACCTCGAACGACACCCCATCCAGGCCCTCCCGCGAGATCAGGTTCGACACGCGCAGGCGCACCAGGCTGTCCTCGATACGAGCCGGCCGCTCGGGGAACTCCTCGACGTCGCGGCCGATCATGGCTTGCACGATGCGTTCCAGTGTGGTGTCGGCCATCCGCATGACACTGGCGTTCCGCCCGTTGCGCAGCACCGTCACCCGGTCGCACGTCCGCCGGATCTCATCGAGGTAGTGCGAGATATAGATCATGGAAATCCCACGCGCCTTCAGGTCCCCGATGATGCCGAACAGCCGGTCGACCTCCCGATGCGCCAGCGGGGCGGTGGGCTCGTCGAGGATCAGCACCGACGGTGCGGCCATGACGGCCCGGGCGATCTGTACCAGCTGCTGCTCGGCGACGGAGAGTTCCCCGATGAGGGCTCCCCCCGGTATGGAGACACCGAGGTGTTCGTGGATGTCCCGGGTGGCTCGCCGCTGAAGTGCCCTCCGGTTAAGCCAGGGACCGGCGGTGTCCTCGTCCCGGCCGAGATAGAGGGACTCGGCGACCGTCAGCGTCGGTACCAACTGCCGGTCCTGGTGGATCACGTGGATCCCGTGGTCCGCAGCTGCCGCCGGCGAGGTGATCGACACCGGACTTCCGTTGATGAGGATTCTCCCGCGACTCGCCCGGTAGAGGCCGGAGAGGATCTTGATCAGGGTGGATTTCCCCGCCCCGTTCTCCCCGAGGAGGCCGTGCACCTCCCCGGGGAGAATCTCGAGATCCACTCCGTCGAGTGCCACCACGCCGTGGAACTCGATACCGATGTCGCGCATTTGCAGCATGGGGGCGGCGCCGTCGGGACGGCCGCTGTCTTCTGAGAGGGTTTCTGTGTTCGCTGTCATGACTAGAATCCGAGCTGCTTCTGGGTCTGTGCGACGTTCTCCTTGGTCACCAGGATCGGGTTGAAGTAGGTCGTGCGCGGCAGCTTCTCGCCGGCGAGGTACGCGGCGATGTTCATTGCCGACTGGGCCCCGAGCTTGGCGGGCTGCTGCGCCACCGTGGCCTGGTATGGGCTGTTCGGGTCCGCGATCAGGGAGACGGCCTTCGGGTCACCGTCGACCCCGTAGATCTTGATCTCGGTCCGGCCGGCGGCCCTGATCACCTGCTCCGCACCGATCGAGGGGATGTCCCAGCAGACACTGGCCACGGCATTGACCGTGCCCTTCGGGTAGCGCTGGAGGGCGTCGGTCATCTTCTTACGCGCGTCCTCGGCGGTACCGACGAAGACGTCCTGCAACTGTGGCTTGATGAGATGCACGTCCGGATAGTCCTTGAGGACCTCGAGGATCATGTTGTAGCGCAACTCGCAACCCCGAAGTTGCAGCAGGCCGTTGAACAGCAGCACGTTGCCCTTCCCGCCGATGCCCTCGAACATCGTCCGGGCTTCGGTCTCGCCGACCTGGTACTGATCCGACGCCACGTTGTTTATGGAGTACTGGTGGGCCATCTCCACGGTGAACAACGGAATGTTTACGTCGTGCACCTTCCTGAACACCGGATCGAGAGCCTTGTGGTCGCCGTTGATGGCCACGATCGCAGCGGGCTTCTGGGAGATAAGGTTCTCGATATCCGCGACCTGCTGGGTCGGGCTGCGCTGGGCCTGCACGGCGATCGGCGTGCCGCCAAGCTGCTTCACCGTGGCGATGAGCGTGTCGAAAACCGTTCGGTTCCAGTGGTTGTCCGTGCCGCCGATCGAAATTCCGACCTTCTTACCGGTGAGTTTCGCTGACCCCGCGACCGCCGCGACCGCCGAGGGCGACACGGCGTTCGGCGCTGCCGAGGTCGCGTTGTTGGCCTTCAGGCTGCAGCCGCTGAGCGCGACTCCGGCGACGAGCGTGGAAATCAGCATGAAACAGCGGCGAAGCTTTGACATAGCATCACTCCTTTTTCTGTTTGTGCCACATGACGTCCGAGTTGATTGCCGACAGAGATGGTCCCGGTCCGAAAACCGAGCCGCGCCGTGTTTCCGAACCAGAAATCGCGGGCGCCGCCCCCGAGTTCGGCCGGCCGACTCGGTTTGAGCCGATACGGTGCGGTCGTGCTTGAGGGCGCGCTCGGTCATCGTCGAAACTCCTCGAAGAGCTGCCTACCGATGTGCGTCGAGATCAAGGACCTGAGGGCAAGAATCGTAGAAATCACTACGTCTCGACCGCATCGGTCAGTTGACGTATTCGCATCTTGTGATTTCGAGCGAGGCCACGGCCGACGGCATCCCATTGCACGCTGACTGCGCTGCCGTACCGTGACGATGCCGTCGGAGCCGGTGCTGCACCCCTGGCGTGCACGCGGCCGGCGGAATGGGCAGGAAGATCCTCAGCAACGCACGCCCGCAGGAAGGGGTCCCACTCGTCCGCGTGGATGGACGGCAGGCCGAGGTGCGGGGGGGATCTCGGAGAAGGCCACCGCCCGTACGCCCCCTGGCGCGACGGCATCATCCTCGGGGACGGCGGACACGGTCCCGTCATAGATGTCGTGCAGCCATCGACGAGCTGAAGAAGCGCGGTTGCACCTTCGGCACCGCGCCCGGGCTGCTCGCGCCCGAAAAGGCCAACCCGGGTGAGGTGTACCGCTTTTGAGCACCGCCACTTCACAAAGATCACACACCACCGTTACCGGCGCGGGTTGGCACGCAGCCGGGCAGGGGCAGAGGCGAGGAGGAAGTGTCCCGTTGCTGACGGGGCCGCCATGCACAAGGCAGACTGTCGAGGGCGATTACGGCAGTATGTGGGCAGGGGGCAGCTATGGACCGTGACAGCGGGCCACGCGTACCGGAGCAGCGCGCTCCGGCGCAGAGCGGCGTCAGCGAACTGCGCTTCAGCGTGCTCGGCCCGGTACGCGCCTGGCGCGGCGGGGAGAGCCTGCCGTCCGGATCGCCTCAGCAACGCGCCCTGCTGGCCGCACTGCTGCTGCGCGACGGCCGCACCGCGACGGCCTCCGAGCTGATCGACGCGATCTGGGGCGACGACCCGCCCTCGCAGGCGCTCGCCGCGCTCCGCACCTACGCGTCCCGGCTGCGCAAGGTACTCTCCGTGAACGCCCTGGTCAGCGAGTCGGGCGGCTATGCCATACGGGTCAGGCGCGATGCCCTCGACCTGGCGGTGGCACAGGAGTTGGCCACCGAGGCGGAGAAGGCCCGTGCCGCCGGGGACCGCGGCCAGGCCCGCGTGCTCATCAACAAGTCGCTCGGCCTGTGGGACGGCGAGCCGCTGGCCAATGTGCCCGGGCCGTACGCCGAGAACCACCGGGCCCGCCTCGAGGAGTGGCGGCTCCAGCTCCTGGAGACCCGGCTCGACCTCGACCTTGAGGTCGGCAGCCATGCGGAGGCGGTCTCGGAGCTGACCGCGCTCACCGCCGCGCACCCACTGCGGGAGCGGCTGCGTGAGCTGCTGATGCTGGCCCTGTACCGCAGCGGGCGGCAGGCCGAGGCGCTCGCCGTCTACGCGGACACCCGCCGCCTGCTCGCCGAGGAGCTGGGCGTCGACCCGCGGCCCGAACTCTCCCGGCTGCAGCAACGCATTTTGCAGGCCGACGCGAAACTGGCCCGCCCCAGCGAGGAGCCCGCCCCGGACCCTCAGGTCACCCGTCCCGCCCAACTTCCGGCCACCGTACCGGACTTCACTGGACGCACCTCCTTGGTACGCGAACTGGGCGGCCGGCTCGCCACCGCCGACGGCTCGGTGATGGCCGTCTCGGCGCTGGCGGGCATCGGGGGCGTCGGCAAGACGACCCTCGCGGTCCATGTGGCGCACGAGGCGAAGCCGCAGTTCCCGGACGGCCAGCTGTACGTCGACCTGCAGGGCGCGGGCAACCGCGCGGCCGAGCCCGAGACCGTACTCGGCGCCTTTCTGCGCGCGCTCGGCACCGCGGACTCAGCCATTCCGGACACCCTCGACGAGCGGGCGGCGCTCTACCGCTCGACGCTGGACGGCCGCCGCATCCTGGTCCTCCTCGACAACGCGCGCGACGCCGCGCAGATCCGCCCCCTGCTGCCCGGTACGGCAGGCTGCGCGGCCCTGGTCACCAGCCGCGTCCGGATGGTCGACCTGGCAGGCGCGCACCTCGTCGACATCGATGTGATGTCGCCGGAGGAGGCGCTCCAGCTGTTCACCCGGATCGTCGGCGAGGAACGGGTCACCTCCGAGCGCGAGGCGGCGCTCGATGTGGTCGCGGCGTGCGGGTTCCTGCCGCTCGCGATCCGTATCGCGGCATCCCGGCTGGCCGCGCGCCGCACCTGGACGGTGTCCGTCCTGGCCGCGAAGCTCGCGGACGAGCGCCGCCGCCTGGACGAACTCCAGGCCGGGGACCTCGCGGTGAAGGCCACCTTCGAACTCGGCTACGGCCAACTGGAGCCGGCCCAGGCCCGCGCCTTCCGCCTCCTCGGCCTCGCCGACGGCCCGGACATCTCGCTCGCCGCGGCCGCCGCGGTGCTCGAACTGCCGCTCCAGGAGTCGGAGGACCTGCTGGAGGCGCTGGTCGACACGTCCCTGCTGGAGTCGGCGGCACCGGGGCGGTACCGGTACCACGACCTTGTACGGCTGTACGCGCGTGCGTGCGCGGAGCGGGACGAACATCCGCCTGAGGAGACGGAGTTGGCGCTGTCGCGGCTGCTTGATTTCTATCTGGCGACGGCGGCGAAGGTGTACGCCATAGAGCGCCCGGGCGACCGGCTGGTGGACCACCTGGAGGCGACCGGCCAGGCGGGTCTCAAATTCACCGAGCGGCAGGACGCGCAGGACTGGTTCTACGCCGAGGCGCATTGCCTCCTGGCCTGCGCTCGGCAGGCTGCCGGTGGGGCAGCGCGGCTCCGCCCCGCGGTCGATCTGCTCTGGGCGGCACAGGATCTGGCGGAGTCCGGCGCGAACTCCAAGGTGTACGAGGCCGTCGCCTTCGCGGCGCTCGAAGCGGCACGTGCCGTCGGCGACGCCCGCGCCGAGGGGCGCGCGCGGACTTCCGTGACCAACGTCCATCTGGTGGCGGGCCGTTACGAGGAGGCGGACGAGGAGGCCAAGCAGGCGGCCGCGCTCGCGAGCGGCGCTCATGACCCGGCGCCCGTGTACTGGTCCGACAACGACCGCGGCATCATCGCCTTCATACAGGGGCGCAACGAGGAGGCCGAGGCACACCTGCGCCGGGCGAGGGAGGGGTCACGCGCCGACGGGAACCTTCCCGGTGAGGCCAGCGCTCTGTGCAACCTCTCGCGCATCCACGTCGCCACGGGCCACACCGCGCAGGGCATCGCACTGGCCGAGCAGGGTATCGCTATGTACGACCGGATCGGACACCCGCTCCGGATGGCCAATGCGCGCTACGCCCTCGGGGTCGCGCTCACCCAGGCCGGGCGCCATACCGAGGCGCTGGAACAACTGGCCGAGGCACTGGACCGGTTCGAGGCGAACCGGCAGCGCCTGTGGGAGGGCACCACGCATTTCCGCATCGCGCAGGCCCACCTCTCGGCCTGCCGCGCGGCGCGGGCAGCCCAGCATGCCGAGCAGGCGCTCGCTATCGGATGCATCGGCGGCGACCGGACCCGGGCCAACGTGCTGACCACCCTTGGCAAGGCGCTGGACAGCCTGGGCCAAGCGGACCGCGCGCGTGCCTGCTGGCGCGAAGCGCTGTCCCTGCACGAGCAGTTGGGCGCCTCGGAGGCCAAGGAAGTACGGGAGTTGCTCGCCCCCCTCAGCGGCGCGGCCTGAGAGCTCCGGCCAGGGCGTTCATCGATTGTTTATGCTCGTCCGACATGCTCAACAGCATTCGATCCGTCGCGTCGGGGGGCAGACGGATCACCTGGGACCTCCACCCCCGTGTGGGGCCAGCGGTCCCCCTGGCCTTCTGTCCGGCGACTCTCGGGGGAGTCTCCGGGCAGAAGGCCTCAATTGATCAAGTCGGGCAATCCCATGGGGGAGACCATGAGCAGCAACGAGCAGATTCAGGAAGAGATCACCACCCAGGACCATCACGCGCCCGCCCCGCCCGTCGACGGCACCATCACCACCCAGGACCATCACGCGCCCGCCCCGCCCGTCGACGGCACCATCACCACCCAGGACCATCACGCGCCCGCCCCGCCCGTCGACGGCACC
>NZ_JBSFMS010000020.1:34980-77420 GCF_053599675.1 Streptomyces sp. NPDC000880
CATCACCACCCAGGACCATCACGCGCCCGTGCCGCCCCAGGGCTGATCGGTACTCCTCCTGGACGGGGTGCGGCCGCGGCGGCGCGGAGGGGAGCCGTCGCGGCCGCCGCATATCCAGCAGTTGACCGAATATCGTCCGCCGTGAGCGTCGCGCCCCGGTGCCGTACCACCGAGCCCCGCGTCGGGACGCCGATGACCGCCACATCCGCCATATCCGGGTGCAGACCCAGCAGTTGCTCGATCTCCACCGGATAGGCGTTGAAGCCGCCGACGACGAACATGTCCTTGATCCGGTCGGTGATCTGGGGGAGTTTGAGGCGCGGGGTCCGGGGCGGAGCCCCCGAACTAGCTCGCCATGCGGCTCGCGCTGATGACTTCGCACTTCTTGTACTCGGAGCCGTCGCCCGAGCCCGTGTACGGCGTGGTCACCGTGGTGGTCTCGGAGGCGCCGGCCGCGACCGAGAGGTCCTCGGTCTTGGCAGTGGCGAGGTTGACGCCGGTGTCGCCGAGGTCGCCCTTGAACTGCAGACTCACGTCGTAGTTGTACGACAGCGAGTCATTGTTGGTGACGGTGATCTTCGCGGTGAGGTTCTTGCCGGCGGTGTCGAGGCCGCACTCGTCGATCTTGACGTCACGCTCGGCCTTGTTGGCGCTGGAGCCACCGGTCACCGAGCCGGTGGAACCGCCGGACGTGGTGGTGTTGTCGTTGCTGCCACCGCTGCTACTACTACTGCTGCTCCCGCCGCAGCTGCCGCCGTGGGAACCGCGGGCTCCGGTCAGGACGACGAGCGCGATACCGAAGACGGCTATGGCGCGGACATGACGGATCTTCACGTTTCAACCCCCGTTGAACGTATGAGTAAGTGGCTCGTTTTGACGAGCGCACGTCACCCTAGCAGCGCCTGACCACTGCTCCCGCCGAGTCAGTCGTCGAGCAGGGCGTCGGCTTCGCATTTCTTCACGCGCGACACCTTCTTGGGGCTCTGCATCCTGACCTCGACGGTCTCGGTCTCCCCGCCGTCCAGGCTGACCTTGGTGTAACCGCGGTCGACGACATGTCCCGCGGTGTCCAGGAACACCACGTCAACCTCGTACTGGTGCGTCACCGAGGAGTCCGAGACGACCTTCACCGTGGCCGACGTATCGGCCTTGCGCTTGCCGCTGCCCTTCTTCACACAGTCGACGACATACGCCTGCGCGGCGCCGCTCTCCGTCGCGCTGGGGGTGGGCTCGCCGGTGTACGAGTCCGAACCGGAGGAGGAGCCCGACGAGCTGTAGTCGTCATCGTCGTAGTCGCGGTAGCCGCCGTTCGACTTCTTGGAACTGGAGCAGCCGCCTCCGCCGCCGCTGCTGCTCTTCGACCCGCTCTTTCCCCTGCCGCCCTTGCCGCCCGATGACGAACTCGAGAAACCGGTCAGCGCGAGCATCACGACGACAAGTACGGCCGCGAGCTTGAGACGTCGGCGCACCATGGCCACTCTCCCCCTGGAACTGAGGTACTTGATGTACCTGACAACCGCGCGCCACCGTAACAGTCGCGAATCAGGCGCGGCCGGGCGGGTATTGGTCCCCTGGGTACGACGCGGGCCCGTCCTGCCAGGAGGCGGTGGGAGGCTCGGTCTCCAGCGGCTCCCTCCGGATCCGGCCGCTCATCACGACCGCGGCAACAAGCAACAACAAACCGCCGCCGACGGCGAATGCGACTCCGTCACCGAGGCCACCGCCCTCGCCGCCGACGGTCAGAGTGCCGGCCGTCTGGGCCTGGCGGACCATCCACGGCACCGTGAAACCGAGCACGATCACCCCGGAGAGCGCGACCAGCAGCCGCGAGCGCAGGACGAGGCCGATCAGGGTCACCAGGGCCGCGAAAGCGAACGGCAGGAGAATCGAGGCAGCCAGTTCGGCCTAGGTATCTGTGATGCCGTTGAACAGGTCCTGGACGCGGTAGTCGCGCCCATGACGGCCGTCGTACCAGCCACGGAAGGGGCTCCATACGGCGGCCGCCGCTCCGACGAGAGCGAGGAACGAACCGATGATGTTGCGTGTCATCGTCGGCCTCCCTGGGTACGCCGCGCTCTCGATCACGACGCTACGCCCGGGAAATGCGCCCCGCCATCGGGCGCAGGAAAGCCCCTGCAACGGCAACGGCTACCGCGCCCCGCCCCGCCCCGTCGCCGTCCCCTTGACCGCGTCCAGCGCGTACACACACCGGTCCTTGCTGCACGCGTACACCACACCGCCCTGCGCCACCGGCGACCCGGTGATCTCGCCGCCGGTCGCGAGCTTCCAGCGCAGCTGGCCGCCGCTCGCGTCCAGCGTGTAGAGCACATGGTCCGCGGAGCCGAAGTGCACCCGGCCGTCCGCGACGACCGGCGCTCCGATGACCTCGCCGCCCGCGGCGAACCGCCACATCGGGGTGCCGGTCACCGCGTCCAGCGTGTACAGCGCGCTGCCGCTGCCGACATGGATGTTCCCGCCCGCGACAAGGACCGGCTCGACGGACTGGCGCGACTCGGTGGCGATACGCCAGCGGTCCTTGCCGGTCGTGGCGTCCAGGGCGTACACCGTGCCGAGGTAATCGGCGAGATACACGCCGCCGCCCGTCACCGCCGGGCCCGGTGCGAAGACCGGCGGCGAGAGGAACACCGCGGGGGCCTCGAAGTGCCAGCGGACCAGGCCGTTCGCGATGTCGATGGCGAGGACGCGGGTGCCGGCCGCGACGTACACATAGCCGTCGGGCGCGGGATGCACGCGTACGGGCACGTTGCCGCAGGAC
Source organism: Streptomyces sp. NPDC000880 (assembly GCF_053599675.1). Lineage (NCBI taxonomy): Bacteria > Bacillati > Actinomycetota > Actinomycetes > Kitasatosporales > Streptomycetaceae > Streptomyces > Streptomyces sp. NPDC000880. The sequence goes on from NZ_JBSFMS010000020.1 coordinate 37,757, forward strand.
GCCGCGTCACCGACGGGGTAGGACCAGCGCTCGACGCCCGTACGGGCCTCCAGCGCGCGCAGCCTCGCGTCCTTCCACAGGTACACCGTGTCGCCGAAGATCGCGGGCCCGGCCTCCGGGGTCTCGAAGTCCGTCTGCGCCCCGGTCGTCTCCCACAGCTTCTCGCCGTTGGACGCCTCCCATGCCTGTACGCCGCCGCCGCGGGTCCCGGTGAGGACGGTGCCGCGGTCGACCTTGAGGGAGTACACCCAGGCGTCGGCCTGGAGCCGCCACCGCTCCTGGCCGCTGGTCGCGTCGAGGGCGTACAGCGAGGGCCCGTCGGAGGCGTGGATACGGCCGCCCGCAACGGCCATCGCCCAGGCCACGTCCCGGGTCTTGAACTGGCGGCGGCCGCTGCCCACGTCCAGCGCGTGCACCTCGAAGGAGGTGACGTAGAGGAGATCCCCGGCGACCATGGGCGTGCCCCAGACGTCGTTCGACATCCGGAAACGCCACGGCCGCCAGTGTCCGGTGGGCGCGTCCGGGGGCGAGGCGGGCGGCGGCACGGGTGCGTGGACGGGGGCCGGTCCGGGTGACGGGACGGCGCTGGTCGCGGCCTCGGCGCCGTTCAGCCCGCCGGGCGGGCGGATCCAGCCGGTCGCCGGCCCGGTCTCGACGACCCCGCCGCGGCCGGCGTCGGCGACGCGCGGGCCGGGACCGATCGGCACCTTTGAGCCGGGCAGCCGGACAGGTCCCGCGGCGGCGGGAGAGGTCGCCGCGACGGGTGACGGCGAGGCCTGTCCCGTACGCGGATCGCTGCCGCCGCGCCAGGCGGAGTCCCAGTCGCCGGCGTGCCGGGGCGGCTGCGGCGGCGGTGCCTGGGGAGCGGGCGGTGCGGGTTCGGCGGGGCGCTGCGCGGCGACCGGGGCCGGGACGGCAGGCCTGCCGCCGCGGCGCTGCTCGATCATCGCGGTGGCCCGCGCCGGCAGCCATGCGGACGCGGTCCCGCTGTCGTCGCTGCCGGACGAGAACAGATGCGGGGCGAGCTGCGCCTGCAGATCCTCGGGCGTGGGCCGCAGCCGGGCCTCCATCTGCATACAGGACTGGATCAGCGGCCGGAGCTCGTCCGGCAGCCCCTGAAGGTCCGGGCCCTCGCGCAGCAGCATGAAGACGGTCTCGACCGGGTTCGCGCCGTGGAAGGGGGCGTGACCGGTCGCCGCGAAGACCAGCGTGGAGCCGAGCGAGAACACATCGCTCGCGCCGGTCACGCTGCGGGAGTCGCGCGCCTGCTCCGGTGACATGTACGCGGGCGTGCCCACGGCGACATTGGTCATGGTCAGCCGGGTGTTGGAGACGCCGGACGCGATGCCGAAGTCGATGACGCGCGGCCCGTCCTCCACGACCAGGACGTTCGATGGCTTGAGGTCGCGGTGGACGAGGCCGGCGCCATGGATGGACTGCAGCGCCTCGGCGACGCCGGCCGCCAGCCAGCGCACCGCCTGGGCGGGCATCGGCCCGCACTCATTCACTATCTCTTCGAGGGAGGGGGCGGGGACGTAGGCGGTGGCAAGCCACGGCACGGCCGCCCGCGGGTCGGCGTCGACAACGGCCGCCGTGTAGAAACCACTGACGGCCCTGGCGGCTTCCACCTCACGGGTGAAGCGGACGCGGAACAGCTGGTCCTCGGCGAGCTCGGTGCGCACCGTCTTGATCGCCACCCGGCGGCCGGAAGCCGACCGGGCGAGATAGACCAGCCCCATGCCGCCGGCACCGAGCCGGCCCAGCACCTCGAACGGACCGATCCGTCTCGGGTCATGCTGCGTCAGCTGCTCGATCACTTGCCTGCCACCTCCCCGTACGGGCCCCAGAAGATACGGAGCCCGTCAATTACAGCCCCGTGCAGCGTCTCACCACCGAGACCCTCAGCGGTGCGCACCCTGATTCTTCCTGTCGGAGGCGGCAGTTGCGAACCCGGGGGCGGATCGGGGTGTCTCACCCGGATTCGGGCACGGATCGGGGGGCGAAATGGTTCAGCTGCGCGCCTCCAGGCGTCCGGTGGCGCGCAGAGACCCTCCGCAGGAGATCGAGTCGCCCGCCAGGCATGGCGAGCCTCAGGCCGCCTTCGGCTCGGCGAGCACGGCGAACGAGGCGCCCTGGTTGTCGGCGAGCACGGCGATGCGCCCGTACGGAATGTCGAAGGGCAGCGCCTGGATGCGGCCGCCGAGGCGGGTCGCGATCGCGGCGGTCTCGTCGCAGTCGTCGACGCAGAAGTAGATGAGGAAGTGACCGGGCATCTCGGCCGGGAAGGCGTCGGTGATTACGCTGCGGCCGCCGATGGCGGTGTTCTCCCCCGGCTCCGTACCAGCCGGGGACCACATCCGGAAGTCGATGGAGTCGTCGGGCAGGTCCGTGCCCTGGAAGCCGAAAACCTGTTCGTAGAAGGGGTCGGCCCGCTCCTTGTCCCGCGTGTACACCTCGGTCCAGCAGAAGGAGCCCGGCTCGCCCTGCTTCTCGAAGCCGGCCCTGTCGCCCGCCTGCCAGAGCCCGAAGACCGCGCCGCCGGGGTCCGTGGCGAGCGCCATCGTCCCGGCTGTGCCGACCTGCACCGGCGTCGTGATCACCTGGCCGCCGACCTCCCTGATCTCCCTGATCAGCGCGGCGGCGTCGGAGGTGGCGAAATAGACGCCCCAGACGGTGGGCATCCGGCCGTCACGCTTGGGCACGAGGGAGGCGACCAGCTTTCCGTCACTGAAGGCGTCGACGTGCGGCCCTTCGCCCTCGCCGAATGTCCAGCCGAACAGCTCGCCGTAGAAGCGCTTGCCCGCCTCGACGTCGGGGAGCGCCGCGTCCACCCAGCACGGCGCGCCCTGTGGGAATACGGCCATGGACCTGGTTCCTTCCCTGGTGCGGGATGTGGCGGGTGTGGCGCCCGTCATATTCAAGCTAGCGGCGCGACCCGCGTGACGCAGGGAATCTAATCGAACATTTGGCCAATTATCGGGATACGCGAGCCCCGACCGGGCCGGGATTCGTTGAGTTGTCCACGGAAGTTATCCACAGGCTGTTGATAACACTAATGGCGTACACCGGCCGAACCCCTGCCCCGCCCCGGCCGCAGCCCTCCCGCACCCCATTTGCACTCGGCCGAATCGCGCGCCGATCACCCCTCGGTAAGCTGACGGCATGACAGGACAAGTACGCACCGTCGATGGCCGAGTGGCCGGACGACGCGGCCAGGCGACGCGGCAGAAGCTGCTCGACTGCCTCAGCGAGATGCTCAGCTCCTCGCCGTACCGGGACGTCAAAGTCATCGACGTGGCCCGGAAGGCGGGCACTTCACCCGCGACCTTCTACCAGTACTTCCCCGACGTCGAGGGCGCGGTCCTCGAGATCGCGGAGGAAATGGCCAAGGAGGGCGCGGCGTTGACCGAGCTGGTCTCCGGCCGTTCCTGGGTCGGCAAGGCCGCCTGGCAGACGTCGGAGGAACTGGTCGAGGGCTTCCTCGACTTCTGGCGCCGCCACGACGCGATTCTTCGAGTGGTGGACCTGGGAGCCGCGGAGGGGGACAAGCGGTTCTACAAGATCCGCATGAAGATCCTGACCTCGGTCACCAACTCCCTTGCGGACGCGGTGAAGGACTTGCAGGCCAAGGGAAGGGTCGACAAGGACGTCAGCCCGGGGGCGATCGCAGGCTCGCTGGTTGCGATGCTTGCGGCGGTGGCGGCGCATCAGAAGGGGTTCACGAGCTGGGGTGTGAAGCAGGCGGAACTGAAGCCGAATCTGGCGCTGTTGGTGCACTTGGGCATCACGGGCAAGAAGCCGGTGAAGTAGACGGCTGCGCCTCACCTTTTTCAAGTCCTGTCACGCCGACGGCGGTCCCTTTCCGGGTGACCGCCGTCGGCTTTAGTCTTCCTGGTCCGTGGTGAGCTCTGGGCCTGGACCGCTGGGAGACATACCACGCGCTGCCCAACAAGCTGGTGTGTGCCTACAGTTCGGGCGGCGAGAGAACCGCCAAGAACCTGTTCATCTTCGGCTCGCCCGAGCTGTCGTACGACTACCGGGACGTGGACCGGCAGAAGAAGATCCTCGCCGACGCCTTCGCGGGCGACGGCTGGGAGATCCCGGCGATGCTCGAGAACGCCGCGGCCGCTCGCGACTTCTACTTCGACTCCATCACCCTGATCGAGATGGACCGTTGGTCGAAGGGGCGGTCGTGCTGTTGGGCGACGCGGCCCACTGTGCGTCCCCGGCCTCCGGCCAGGGCACCGGCCTCGCGCTGATCGGCGCGTACATCCTGGCGGGCGAACTGGCGGCGGCGAACGGCGATCACACGCCGGCGTACGAGCGCTACGAAAGCGGGATGCGGCCCGGCGTGGAGCTCAACCAGAAGTTCGCCGAGCGCTTCGCGAAGGAGATGACGGTCCCTTCCAAGGGCAAGATCCGTCTGCGGATGGCGATGATGCGGATTCTGCCGTACATGCCCTGGAAGAACCTGATCGCGAGGAAGATCACCGAGGGTGTGCAGGAGGCGGCGTACGCCATCGGGATCAAGGACTACGCGAGCCGCGAGGCACTGGCCGCGGCGCGGTGAGGCACCGGGCGGCGGGGCCCGGCACGGTGACGCACCGGCGGTGAGGTCCGGTTTGGTGAGGTCCCGTGCGGCGGGGCACTGGGCGATGACGCTCGGCTCGGGACGCACGGGCTACTCCGGGAGCAGTCGCTCGACCAGCGCCGCGATGAGGGCGCCTGCCTCCTCCTCGGGGAAGACGTCCGGAAGCGTGAGGCGTTCCACCACCAGCCAATTGGTGGCGAGGTAAATCATCTTGACCGCGTCGGCGTCGCCGGGCAGACCGGCGGCGAGGTGCCCGGTGACATTGTTTTCGACGTCCTCCCTGACGCGCTCGGTGAGCACCGCGCGCAGGGCGGGGCGGCGGGTGGCCTCCAGGCGCAGCTCCAGAAGTGCGAGATAGCCGGTGCGGAACGCGGTGACGCGCTCCACCACATCGCGCACCAGCTCGGCGGTCCGCTCACGGGTGGCCGGCCCTTCGAGCATGGCCTCCATGGTCGCCTCGTCCGGGCGCATCCGCTCGTAGATCCGGCCGCCGGCCTGGGTGAGCAGTTCGTCGCGGTTGGCGAAGTAGTTGGACGCGGTGCCCTTGGGCACCTCCGCCTCGGCATCGACAGCCCGGAACGTCAGGCCGCGCGCGCCTTCGCGGGCGAGTACCTCGATGGCCGCGTCGACCAGCGCGGCGCGCCGGGCGAGGTTCTGCCTCATGCGTGTTCCTCTCACTGCCCCCCTGACACCACTGCGAGTGTAGTAATAACGGCATGGACAACGATCAGCAGGAAACGTTCCGCAGGCTCCTGCACGCACAGCGGGTCTGGGACACCACGCTCCCCGGCTTCGACCCTGCCGCGGCGCCCAGCGCGCCACTGCCGCTGTTCCACCAGTGGTTCGCGGAGGCCGTGGCAGCCGGCCAGAGTGAGCCGCACACCATGACGCTGGCCACCGTGGACGAGCAGGGGCGTCCTGACGTACGGACGCTGATGCTGCACGACGCGGACGAGCGGGGCTGGCACTTCGCCTCGCACGCCACCAGCGCGAAGGGCCGCCAACTGGCCGCGCACCCCGATGCCGCGCTGGGTTTCTACTGGGCGGCGCAGGGCCGCCAGATCCGGATCCGGGGCCGGGCGAGCGCGGGCGGCTCCACCGAGAGCCAGGCCGATCTGCACGCCCGCTCGACGGGCGCGCTGGCCGCGGCGCTCACCGGCCGCCAGAGTGAAGTCCTCGCCTCCCAGAGCGAGTTGGCGGACGCCTCGCAGGCGGCGTGGGAGCGGGCACAGGCCGAGCCGGACGCGCCCGTGCCGACCTGGACGCGCTATGTGCTCGATCCGTACGAGGTGGAGTTCTTCCAGGGCGACGGGCAGCGGCGGCACGTTCGGCTGCGCTACCGCCGCGAGGACAGCGGCTGGGCAACGGAGCTGCTCTGGCCGTGATCAGGCCGGCCGGAAGAACGGTACTGCTTGCTCGCCGTCCTCCTGGCGAAAGGTGCCTCCAGCGCCATGCCGATGCTCAGCCAGCCCTCCGCGCACTGAACCCGACGACCAGACCGAGTCCGAGGGCGAGTTCGGCGTAGACGACGATGTACGCCATCGCCTTGGGGCGGGGCTGGACCACCACCTCGAAGCCGGTCTTCACCAACGGTCACTTGTGCTTGCCCGCGACGTCGGCGGCCCAGGATGCCGGTGCCGCGTTCGAACCAGCCCTTCTTGTCCTTGTGGCGCGAGCTCTCCAGCCACCACAGGCCGAGACCGATACGAAGGACGGCGAGCCATTCTGCACCGGTGAGCCAGACGGTCTCCATCCGGACCCCTCTCCGCATCGATTCTGACGACACGTCAGTTCAGCGGATGGGGCTGCTCGCGCGCAAGAGATGCGACGGCTCGTGAACAAGTGGTGTGCGCGCGTGATCAATTCGCAACCGATTCCCGTCTTGACTGAGACCCATCAAGTAATCGTGCGGTTACGCTCACGATTCATGCCCGACGAAAAGGACATCGACCTCACGAACGACCGGCCCGTCTACGTCATCGGCGGCGGCCCGGGCGGTCTCGCGGCTGCCGCGGCGCTGCGGGAGCAGGGCATACGGGCCGTGGTGCTGGAGAAGTCCGAATCCGTGGGCGCGTCCTGGCGCCGCCACTACGACCGGCTGCATCTGCACACCACCCGGCGACTGTCCGGCCTGCCGGGCCTCGCGATGCCCCGGTCCTTCGGACGCTGGGTTTCGCGCGACAACGTGATCCGCTACCTGGAGAAGTACGCGGAGTTCCACGAGCTGGAGATCGTGACGGGGGTCGAGGTCTCCCGGATCGAGCCGTCGGGCTCCGACTGGCTGCTGCACGCGACGGGCGGCCGGGAGTTGACCGGGCGGGCGGTAGTGGTGGCCACCGGCTACAACCACACCCCGCGCCTGCCCAACTGGCCGGGCGGCGATTCGTACACCGGCGAACTGCTGCACGCGGGCGAGTACCGCAACGCCGCCGGGTACGCGGGCAAGGACGTGCTGGTCGTCGGCGTCGGCAACACCGGCGCCGAGATGGCCGTCGACCTGGTGGAGGGCGGCGCCGCCCGGGTCCGGCTCGCCGTGCGGACCACCCCGCACATCGTCCGCCGCTCGACGGCGGGCTGGCCGGCCCAGCGCACCGGCATCCTGGTCCGCCGCCTCCCGGTCCGCCTCGTGGACCGGGCGGGCGAGATCATGGGCAAGATCGCCGTCCCCGACCTCGCCGAACAAGGCCTGCCGCGCCCGGACACGGGCCTGTACTCCCGGGTGCGCGAGGGCGCGATCCCGGTCCAGGACGTCGGCCTGATCGACGCGGTCCGCTCCGGCAAGGTCGAACCGGTCGCGGCACTGGACTCCTTCGAGGACAGCAAAGCGGTCCTGGCGGACGGCACCCGCATCTCCCCGGACACCGTGATCGCGGCGACGGGCTACCGGCGGGCACTGGAGAACCTGGTGGGCCATCTCGGCGTACTGGACGAGCGGGGGCGCCCGATGGTGCACGGCGGCCGCACCGCCGCACAGGCGCCGGGGCTGTACTTCACCGGGTTCACCAACCCGATCAGCGGGATGTTCCGCGAGATGGCGATCGACGCGCGAAAGATCGCGAAGAAGCTGGCCGCGTCCGCGACCTGACCTCTTGGTCGCGGTCCACCCCCTGAGCCTGGGACCCCTGCCGAGCCGCGCGGATGCGGCGGCTCGGCAAGAGCGGGCGTTCCTAGCCTGCGGGTCGCCACGGGCAAGCAGCTCAGCGAGCACGCGGCGAAGCAGCTCCTTCGGGCGTACGGCATCCGTGTGCCGCGCGAGCAGCTGGTGACCAGCGCGGCGGCGGCCGTCCGGGCCGCGGGGCGGCCGCGCGCGTCTCGTGGATCACGCTCAACCGCCCCGAGGCAATGAACGCCGTCACCTGGAACCATCGGGAACGCGTTATTGCGCTGCTCGCCGCCGCCTCCGCCGACCCAGGGATCCGTGCCGTCGTCATCACCGCCACCGGCAAGGGCTTCTGCGCGGGGGCCGACCTGCGCGGGACGCCACCGGCCGGCCGGGAGCGGATCCCCGGGGACGTGGCGCGGACGATCCGCGGCCGCCTCCGCGGCGAAGGCCGCGGCCCAGATGTCACCGACGAAGCGCGAGTAGTCGGACCAGTTCATGCCGGTGACGACACCCATGGCGATGTTGATCAGGAAGAGCCTGCCCCAGAACTTCGGCAATGCCTCCCTCCGTCGAGGCGGCGACGACACTCCGGACGATTTGCGCGCCACCCGGACGGCGGCGCTACGGGCCGACTTGAAGCTCGGAACAGGGGGCGGACACACCGAGAACGGTGACGTGCCCGCTGTCGACGAAGGCGCGCCTAGCCCTGGTCGTCGACAACCGCCAGATCGAGCTCGCCGATGAGCTCGGGGTCGGCGAGGATGTCGATCCCGACGATCTTCCCGTCCCTGATCGTGAAGTCGAAGACGATCCGCGGCTTCCCGCCCGGAGCCCACAGAGCACCCGCCGCCCCGTCCACCAACGCCGGCTGCGCCATCCGGGCCCGCCCCGAGAAGGTGTCGGCCACCGCCTGCGCACCACGGACCTGCTCCGCCGCGCCCGCGGAAACGGCAGCGTGGTCGGCCCGGAGCACGACGTCCGGATCAAGCACGGCGAGCAGGGCGTCGAAGTCACCGCCGCGCGAGGCGGCGAGGAAGGCGTCGACGACCTCGCGTTTGCGACCGAGGTCGACCTCGGGAACCGGGGTCGAACCCTGCACCCGGCGGCGTGCGCGGCTGGCGAGCTGGCGTGCCGCGGCCGGAGAGCGCTCCACGATGGGGGCGATCTCGTCGAAGGGCACGGCGAACATGTCATGCAGTACGAAGGCGAGCCGCTCCGCCGGTGCCAGCGTGTCGAGTACGACGAGCAGCGCGAGCCCGACCGAGTCGGCCAGCACTGCCTCCTGCTCGGGGCTGATCCCCTCGGTCCCTTCCGCACGGCTCACGACCGGCTCGGGCGCATGCGCGTCCAGCGGGTCCTCACGCCGTGAGGTGCGCAAACGCAGCATGTTCAGCGACACCCGGCCCACCACTGTCGTCAGCCAGCCGCCCAGGTTCTCGACCTCGCTGGTGTCGGATCGGCTGATGCGCAGCCAGGCTTCCTGAAGGGCGTCGTCCGCCTCGCTCACCGAGCCGAGCATGCGGTAGGCCACGGCCCGCAGATGGCTCCGGCGCGCCTCGAACCGCTCAGCCAGCCGGTCGTGCTCGTCCATCGGTCACATACCTCCGTCGCGTCGTGTCACAGCAATGACCGACGAAACCCATCCGATGTGACGGGGGGATGCAATGCAAGCACCGATGCGTACGGACCGCACGAGTACGGACCGAATGAGTACGGACCGAATGAGTACGGACCGCACGGGCGACGCGGGCACCCTTCCAAACTGACGGACCGCCAGAAACAATGGGGGATTTGATGGGACACGCAGGGATGGCGGCCACCGCCATCGTCGTCGGCAGGGTGGCGGCGCTGGGTGCCGTGGACGGGAGCGCGGCCGATGAGGACCAGGGCGCGCCGCTGTTCTTCCACCGGGGGAAGTTCGGGCGCTTCAGCCCCTGACCGGGTCTTCTGCCCCCTTCTGCAAAGAGACCGGCGGCAGCGCGGCCAGCGGCCTGCGCCGGATCACCAGCGCCATCAGCGCCGCCGCCGCGCACAGCGCGCCCGACGCGTACCAGACCACGTCGTACGAGCCGAAGACATCCCGCGTCACACCGCCCGCGAAGGCGATGACCGCCGCGCCCACCTGGTGCGATGCCAGCACCCAGCCGAAGACGATCGCGCTGTCCTCGCCGTAGTGCTCGCGGCACAGGGCGATCGTCGGCGGCACGGTCGCCACCCAATCCAGGCCGTAGAAGACGATGAAGAAGATCATCGGCGGCTGGACGGACGGGGCGAGCAGCATCGGCAGGAAGAGCAGTGAGTTCCCGCGCAGCGCGTAGTACACCGCCAGCAGCCGCCGCGCCTCGAAGCGGTCCGTGAACCACCCCGACGCGATCGTGCCGACAACATCGAAGACGCCGATCACCGCGAGCAGCGACGCGGCCGCCGTGATCGGCATGCCGTGGTCGTGGGCGGCGGGCACGAAGTGGGTCTTGACCAGGCCGTTCGTCGACGCCCCGCAGATCGCGAAGGTGCCCGCCAGCAGCCAGAACGGCCCGGTGCGGGCCGCCTTGAACAGCACAGTGACCGCGCGGCGGGCCGCGCCCGGCACCGGGTCCGGCTTCGGGGTGAAGCCCTCCGCGCCGTACGCCGCGATCCCCACGTCCGCCGGGTGGTCACGCAGCAGCAGCCAGACGAAGGGGACGACGGCCAGCGCCGAGAGCGCGACCGTGATCGAGGCCGGGCGCCAGCCGTGGTTCTCGACCAGCCAGGAGAGGACAGGGAGAAAAACGAGCTGGCCGGAGGCGCCGGCCGCGGTGAGGATGCCGGTGACCAGGCCACGCCGCTGCACGAACCAGCGGTTGGTGACCGTCGCGGCGAACGCCAGCGCCATCGAGCCGCTGCCCAGGCCGACGAGGATGCCCCAGTAGAGGACGAGCTGCCAGGACGTCGTCATGAAGACGGTGAGCCCGGAGCCGACCGCGATGACCGTGAGAGCTACGGCGACCACCCGGCGGATGCCGAAGCGGTCCATCAGCGCCGCGGCGAACGGCGCGGTGAGCCCGTACAGCGCGAGATTGACCGAGACCGCGAAGCCGATCGTGCCGCGTGACCAGGCGAACTCCTCGTGCAGCGACTCGATCAGCAGACCAGGCAGGGAGGCGAAGGCCGCGGCACCGATGATCGTCACAAAAGCGACGACAGCGACGAACCACGCACGGTGGACACGGATACGCGGAGGGCGGCGAAAGGGCGGTCTGCCGTTCTGCGGCTCGGTTGTCTGGGTCACGTCACCAGCATCCGGGGAGCGATCAACCGCAACGAGTGGCCCGGAGGACAGTGTTCGATAGGATCGGGCCACGAATGGAGCCAAGAGGCATGACAGGGTCAACAGGCACGACGAGGTGAGCAGGCACCACGGGGTCAAGAGGCATCGGGTCGTCGTGCTGGCACTGACCGGGCTGCTCCCCTTCGAGCTGGGCATTCCGCACCGGATCTTCGGTCGTGCCCAGGACGCGGACGGCCACCCCCTGTACGAGATCGTCACCTGCTCGGTCCGGCCCGGCCCCGTCCGCACGGACGCCGACTTCGACATTCACGTCGCGCACGGCCCCGAAGCACTGGCCACCGCCGACACCGTTGTCGTCCCCGCCTCGTACCAACTGGGGCCCGTCTACGAGGAGGGCCGGCTCACCGAAGAGCTGGCGGCCGCCCTCGCGCACATCCGGCCCGGCACCCGCATGGTCTCGATCTGCACCGGCGGCTACGTCCTCGCCGCAGCCGGGTTCCTCGACGGCCGGCCCGCCACCACCCACTGGTCCTCCGCCGAGCACTTCCAGCGGCTCTTCCCGTCCGTCAGGGTCGACGCGGACGTCCTCTTCATCGACGACGGTGACGTGCTCACCTCGGCGGGAGTCGCGGCCGGAATCGACCTGTGCCTGCACATCGTGCGGCGTGACCACGGCACGGCCGTCGCCAATGACGTCGCGCGCCGTACGGTCGTACCGCCGCACCGGGACGGCGGTCAGGCCCAGTACATCCACCGGCCTGTCCCCGAACCGCAGTTGGCGACCACCACCAGCGCGCGGGCCTGGGCGCTCAGCCGCCTCCACGAGCCGATCCAGCTGCGCGACATGGCCGACCAGGAGTCCATGTCGGTACGGACGTTCACGCGCCGCTTCCGCGAGGAGGCAGGCATCAGCCCCGGCCAGTGGCTGACGCGGCAGCGCGTGGAGCGGGCCCGGCATCTGCTCGAATCCACGGATCTCTCCGTCGATCAGGTGGCACGGGACGCGGGCTTCGGCACGGCGCAGTCGATGCGCCAGCACCTGCAGGCAGCCCTCGGGGTGCCGCCGACCGCCTACCGGCGCGCTTTCCGCGCCGCCGCCGAGGGCTGAGGGGCCACCACAGAGCACAGGGCTCAGAACGTCAGCACGCCACGCGCCACCCGCCCGTGGTGCGCGTCGTCCGCCGCCTTCGCGAAGTCCTCGATCGGGTAGGTCTCGGTGACCAGTTCGTCAAGCAGGAGCCTGCCCTGCCGGTACAGCTCGGCGTACAGGGCGATGTCGTGCTGCGGAGGGGAGGAGCCGTAGCGGCAGCCCAGGATGGACTTGTCCAGGAACATCGCCGACCGGCACGAAGCTCAAATCCAGCCCCGCCGGCGATTGAGGAGCGGGGGTCGACGCGACCTCCGACGTCGGCTCGCTGCCCTCGATCGAGACGCCGTAGTCGTTGACGACGACCCGCGCCCCCTCCGCCGCCGCGGCCAGTGCCACCGCCCAGCCGATGCCGCGCCCGGCACCCGTCACGGCGACGACCTTGCCTGCCAAGAAGTTCCGCACGTCCGGCCCCTCCCGCGGTTTCTGATGGATCGTTAGATTCTACGGTCAGTCAAATACCTGAGCACAAGTCCCAGGAGGCCCGATGTCACTCCCGGCCGAGTTCCACGAGATCGCCAAGCGCGTGAACAACTGGGGGCGTTGGGGCGAGGACGACGAGATGGGGACGCTCAACCTGATCAACGACGAGGTCGTCAAGGACGCCACCGCCACCGTCCGCAGCGGCCGCCGCGTCGCCCTCGCGCTCCCTCTCCAGCAGGACGGCATCCGGACGGGCATCATCCTCGGCCGGGTGAACCCCCTGCACACCATGGTCCAGATCAGGAGCTCTTCGGCCCCGGCACGGTCGCCACCAGCGACGACGCCGTGACCATGGGGCTTCAGGCCGCCACCCACTGGGACGCCGCCCTGATTGCCTTCGAGATCTTCCCGCCGGAGATCGAGAACCTCTGGCTGCCCGTGCACGCTCTCGACCTCGTCGCCCCTGCGAGGTCCCGGTCTACGGCGCGGTGACGAAGCCCCGCACCGCCGGCTCGTACGCGATCTCCGTCGCACCCCTGTCCACCTCGCACCAGATGGACTTGCCCGCGCCCTCCGGCTGCCAGCCCCACCGGTCGGCGAGGCCGTCGACCAGTTCGAGCCCGCGGCCGTTGGTGTCCTCACCTTCGGCGTGGCGCGGCTTCGGGGGGCAGGCGCTGATGTCGGCGACCTCCACCCGTACGGTCCCGGCCTCCGCCGCACCCGCGCCGAAGAGCATCCGCAGCACAGCCGGACAACCAGTGTGGACGACCGCGTTGGTGACCAGTTCCGAGATCAGCAGGATCAGCGTGTCGGCCAGTGGCTCGTCGTCCCCTATGCCTGACCCGGCGAGCCGCGAACGGGCCCACCTACGGGCGCGTCCCACCTCCGCGGGGTCGGGCCCGACCTCCAACTGAACCAGAAGCACCTGCACCGCTCACACCATCCGAACCGGCGGACACATCGCCTCGCACCTCGACAGGGTCCTCAACCAGGTCACTGAACGTGACTCCCTTGCGAGACAGCATGGTTGACGTACAGTCACCGCAACAAGCGCTTCGGGCATATTCCAGCGCGAAGGAGTACCAGTGGTGCATACTGTGCGACGCACGTTGCGGGGAGTCGAACAGAGGCTCGCAGCACGCGCGCGCACGGGCTGAACGGCGCGCATTCCCGGGCCCGGAGCCGCCGTATTGGCAACACCGTGACACCCCTGCCTCGGAACCAGTCGCATCCCACGGAGGGTACCGGAGCAGGTCCCCGACTCCGGGCCGTGACGAGTCGCTCGAAGGACACAACCCGGTATCGACGCCCGTTCCCGACATCCGGTCAACGCTCGGTGACGCTTCAGAGTGCTGAGGCCAAGGCCTCGGCCTGGATCTCCTCCGCTTCCGCCGCCGTCAGCCACATCTGCGCGCGCGGCCAGGCCCGCTTGAGGTGCAGATGCACGTCCGCCTCCCAGGTGAAGCCCATTCCGCCGTGCACCTGGAGGCAGTCGCGCGCGCCCTGGACCGCGGCCTCGTCGGCGAGCAGTTCGGCGCAGGCGATCTCGGTGAAGTCCTCGGTGACGGCCGCCGCGTAGACGGCGGCGCGGGCCACCTCCGTGCGTACGAGCATCTGGGCACACAGGTGCTTGACTGCCTGGAAGCCGCCGATGGGCTGCCCGAACTGTTCGCGTTCCTTGGCGTATTGCACGGCCGTCTCGGTGGTGCGGGCGGCGCTGCCGAGCTGCTCGGCCGCGGTGAGGAGCACGGCGTGCGGACGCGGCGGGGCCTTCGGCGTCAAGCCCGGGATCCGGTGCGGCGGAGTGAGCGGGTCCATGGACCGTACGGGCCGGGCCGACTGCAGGTCCTTCGGATACCGGACGCGCATTGAGGTGCCATGGATGACGACGAAAGCGTCCGCGTCGGCGAAGTGCGGTACGAGGGCACGCAGTTGGGTGGCACAGGTGATCACACGCGTACCGTCCGCAGCGCCCGGCAGCCCGCCGCACGCGGCCAGATGGGTCGCCACGAGCGGCCCGTTCAGCAGCGCCCGGCCCGCTTCCCGGCCAAGCCTGCGGCGCAGCACCGGGTCGTCCCAGGTGCCGTTCGCGCGGGCGGCGGCGGCCAGTTCGCCCAGCGTGCGGCGGCAGGCGACGACCTCGCCGACGAAGGCCGTGCCGCGCTCGAAGGAGAGGGTGACCATGGTGACGTGCCAGCCGTCGTTCCGGCCGACCCGGTTGGCGACCGGCACCCTGACCTCGTCGAGGAACATCTCCGCGAACTCCGCCGACCCGGCCAGCGTCCGCAGCGGCCGGACGGTGACCCCCGGGCGCGTCCATCGGCATCGCGACGCGCCGGCGATTGAGGCGCGGGGTCCGGGGCGGAGCCCCGGCGGACGGGCTACGGCTCGGGCGTGACGTAGTACGCCGCGAAGGCGGAGAGGATCTCCTCCTCGCTGATCCGGCCGCCGCCGTCCGCGTCCAGCGCCGCCGCCACCTTTGCCGCGACGCCTGGCTGCACGCCCAGCACCCGCAGCACCCGCTCGGCGGCCGACGGGGTCACGCCGCCGCCGTCCTCGTCGGCGATGGCGACCACGGCGTGAAGGAAGGGGCGGGCAATCTCGGCGAACCGCTGGGGGTTGTCGCGCAGCCTCTTCACCGCACCCGTGATGAACTCCTGGCGGGTGACCCGCTGGTCGCCGTCCACGTCCGCGATCCCGGCCATGCCCTGCCAGAACGCCTCCGCGCCGCTGTACAGGGCCTGGCCCTTGTCGCAGCGTGCGGTCGTGTCGAACTCGGCGAGCAGGGCCGCGGCGGCCCCACTGAAGTCCTCACGGTCGATATAGCCGTTGCCGTCCTGGTCGAAGGCGGCGAAGCGGGAAGCGATCTTGCGCTCGTACTCTGCGCTGTCCATGCGGCGAGGGTACGACCCCGGACGCTGACGTGTGCAAGTACCCAGCCAATTACGTGACGGCGACATCGGGGCGATGGCCTGGTGACGGACAGACAGTCACCCGGTGACTACGGTCAGGCGGAGAGAGGCTCGGCCTCCTCGTCGGTGGCCGAGCCGGCGTCCGCGTACACCTCGAAGAGGCGGCGCACCCCGAGGGCCGCCAGCACCCGGTTGACGTGCGATCCTTCCTCGGCGCCGCGGGCGGGCAGGATCAGCCGGAGTCTGCCCTGGCAGGAGCGCAGCAGGCGGCGGGCGGCGATCAGCTGGCCCACGCCGCTGGAGTCGCAGAAGAGCACCTCGGAGAGGTCGAGCACCAGATCACGGCGCCCGACGGCGACCGCGTCATGGACATGCTGGCGGATCACCGGCGAGGAGACGAGATCGAGCTCGCCGCAGACGTGCAGCACGGTCCACGCACCCTGTCGGGTCTCGTCCACTTCAAGCATCACGACGCGACCTCTCCTCGTACCGGAATCCGCGCTTCCTGTCGCAGCTGCCCAGCCGTCCCCACACGAAACACAACGGTCCAGGCAGGCCGACCGGGGACCGTCAGGGTCCTACCATCCTGGTCCCCCTCGACGGGCACTCTTGGCGCAAAGGGTCGTGCGTCCGCGGCCGCGCGCACTACATTCGAAGGGGCGACAGGCACAGGGGCAAGGCTTGGGGGCCGTATGGCAAAGGACACACCACCGCGCTGGGACCGCAGGATGCAGCAACGGCTCTCGCGCGGAGAGGCCGCCGCGCTCGGGGAGCTGTACGACAGGTTCGCGTCACTCGTGCACATGCTCGCCCACCGGGTTCTCGACGATGACGAAGCCGCCGACCAGGTCACCCGCGAGGTCTTCGGCTACATCTGGGAGAACCCCGACGCGTACGACCCCAAGCAGGGCTCAATGCGTTCCTGGGTGGCAAGGATCACCAACAGCCAAGCGGTATACCGGCTGCGGAAGGCCGAGGCCGCCGCGCTCGCGGACAGCGGCGAGGGCACGACGGAGGAGCTGGAGCAGAAGGTGCGCCGGGCGGCGGTCGCGGCCCGCGCCGACTACATCGTCACCTCCATGCCGGCGCCGCTGCGCGCCGCGCTGGAACTCGCGTACTTCCAGCGCAGGGACTACCGCCAGACCGCGGCAGACCTCGGGGTCACCGAGGACGAGGCCAGACGCCGGCTGCGGCTCGGCCTCCAACTGCTGTCCACCGCCAACACACGCCCGCTGGAGGGGTCGTCCCCGCCCGGATACGGACGCTCCTTGTGAACGGCCCGCTGGGCGGCGGCCACGGCGACGACGACGGCCGCGACGAGATGCGGGGCGCGCCGCGTATCCCGGGACCGCGTTCGGCGGCGGACAATCTGGACGCGCTGGACGCACCCCCGCTCCTGCTGCCCGGAGCGGCTCCCCCAGAGCCCCAATTGCCGCCCCGATTGCCGCCGGAATTGCCGCCCGAGACAGGGGGCGGAACGGCCGGCGGAACGGGAGATGGACCGCCCGGGGGCGAAGGCCCGTCCCACAGCGTGCTGAAGTCCCTGCTGGGCGCATGGGCGCTGTCCGCCTGCTCCGCCGAGGAGACCGCGGCTGTCGAGGAACACCTCGGCGACTGCGCGCCCTGCGCCGAAGAGGCCCTGCGGCTGCGTGATGCCGTCGCGCTGCTGCACACCGACCGGGACCTGGACCTCGACCCGCTGCTGCGGTTCCGCGTCCTTGAGAACTGCCTGGGGCGCAGGCCGGCCCGTATCCCGGTGCCCACCTGGGCCAATCCGTACGACGCCGAGACCGCGCGGCTCGACGCCCTGCTGCGGGACATCGGCGAGTCGGAGTGGCACGCGCCCGTGCGCCTCAAGTGGTTCGAGGGCGAGCGCCAGGTGAGCCGCCGGACGACCGTGGCCGGGGTGATCGCGCATCTGATGACCGTCGACGGTCTGGTCGCGGGCACCCTCGGTCTGGACGATCCGCTCGGACCGAACGCGCCGACAGTACCGACCGAGCGCACCGAAGCTTTCTGGCGCACGGCCGACCTGCCGCCCACCCGCACCATCCGCGAGCCGTGGCGCGACCAGAGCCACTCCCTCATCCGCACGGTCTCCTTCGCCGGCCGCGGAGTCGCGGAACTGTCCGTCTCGTACGGAGACTTCGCCCTGCCACTGCGGGACTCCCTGCTGGACCGGGCCTTCGAGTGCTGGATGCACGCGGGCGACATCGCGGACGCGGTGGACTATCCGTACGAGCCGCCGAGCGGCTCCCATCTGCACCGGATGATCGACCTGGCGGCGCGGCTGCTGCCCGCGGCGCTCGCCGACCGCAGACGCGCGGGCCTCGCCGGACCCGCGAAACATCTGGTCGCGGCGGGTGCGCCGGGCCGTTCGCTGCATCTGGAGGTCGAGGGTTCGGGCGGCGGGAACTGGTTCATCGCGCTGGACTCCCCGGCGGCCGTCGGCTCCGCGGACCAGGCGGTGGCCCAAGTGGCGCTGGACGGCGTGGAGTTCTGTCACCTGGTGGCGGGCCACGTCTCGCCGGAGGAGGCCGCGGCCGGCCAGGACGGGGACCGCGAGGCGATCCGGGACGTGCTGTTCGCGGCGGCGTCGCTGAGCAGGCTGTAGCGGCCGCGGCCGCCCGCCGGCGCGGGCTACCGCCGGCGCGGGCTACTCCCCGCCCACCCGCACGTTCGGGTCCCCGTCGCGTCCCTGCGGTTTCAGCTCGATCTGGATCGTGTGTGTCGTGTCCCGCGCCGCCGTCCCGCCGCCGCCCGCCGTGACCACCCCGATCCGCAACTCGGCCCTGCCGCCGCCCTCGCGCCGGACCTGCACCGCGAACTCCAGATTCACCCTCTCCACACTGAATTTGAGATCGCGCCCCTCGCCGGCCCGCTGCGCCCGCTCCAGTTCGTCCCGGACCTGTCCGATCACCTCGGCGAGCCCGGCCACCGACTCATTGTCACGCACAGCCATCGCGTCCCCCGTCTCCTGTAGTTATCGTTGAGAAGTATGAGGGAGCCGTTGCGTGCGTCCAACTCCTCTTCGCATGAGGAGAGTTGGCGGGTCTGTCTGCTGCGTACGCAAGACCGTTCGGGCCGCCCGCTGGGCGCCGGGGTGCTGCTCCCCGGGGGTCTGGTGCTCACCTGCGCCCATACGGTGCTGTCGCGCCCCGGCCAGGACGGCGCCCGCACCCCCTTCGACACCGTCTACGTGGACGGACCCGGAGCCGCCCTGAGCGGCGAGGACCCGGGCCCGCTGCGCGCCCGGTTGCTGCGGGAGTATCTGGCCCTGCCCACCCCGTACTTCAGCGGCGACCTCGCCCTGCTCAAACTGGACCGCGAGCCGTCCGTGCCGCATGCGGTGCTGCACCGCCAGATCCCGGCGCGCAATGAGCCGGTGCACTTCACCGGCTACCCGGAGGACCTGCCGGGCGGCGAGCATCTCGACGCCCGGCTGATGGGGCGCGGCGGGCCCGCGCCCAAGCCCGAGTGGGTGCAGCTCGACACGGAGGGCTCCTCGTACGTCGTGCGGCACGGCTACAGCGGCAGCGGAGTCGTCCACAGCCGCTCACGCCGGCTCATCGGCATCGTGGCCCACCAGTTCGGTACCCCGCAGGCGCCCGTACGCCGTGAGCACGCCTACATGATCCCGACCGAGACCGTGCTGAAGTATCTGCCGCTGGAACGGCTCGGGCTGACGGTCAACGGGCCCCGTGCCGTCTCCCGCGACGTCGCCGTCGCCCCCGACAGGACCGCCTCCGGCCGGGTCCCCGGCCTGCATCGCAGGCTTACTCGCTGGCTGGACGGCGCTGCGGACACCGACCCCGTCGAGCTTGCCTTCGCCGGTGAGGGGGAGCACGCGCTGCTGCACACCGTCCGCTCCGCGCTCACCCTCGCCGACCGGGAGCAGAGCCCGCCGTCCGCGTCCGCGAGTTCGGTGGGCGAGCCGCAGGTGGGCAGCATCGACATCGCGGTCGACGCCACCAACCGCACCGCCGAGGAGCTCGCCGTCCACGCCGCCGACCGGATCGGCCTGGACGACCCGCCCCCGCCCCGCACACCCCACACCGAGCTGCTCGACCAGATCGCCGAGGCGAGCCCGCCGCTGATCGCGGCCTTCCTCGCCGTCGACCGGTCCGCATCGCCGGACGCGGAGATCGTGGCGCTGCTGCGCGCGCTGCTCGCCCGCGGCGACAGCCGGCTGCTGCTCGTCTTCAGCGACCCCCGCTCGCCGCTGCTCGCCCGGGTACGCGCCGAGCTCCTGGAACCCGGGTGGCCGGACCGCCGCGCCGACCGGCTCGCCGCGCGTGTCACCCGGCTCGCCGAGACCGAACAGCGGTTACGGCAGCTGCCAGGGCATCCGGCCACGGCAGGCCGGCCGATACCGCGGCGCCCCGAAGACCGGTCCCCACGGCTGCGCGGGCGGCTCCAACAGCTCTGCCGCGGTGGCCTCTTGTACGACACGCCCGCCCTGCCGCACGAGCTGTTCCGGCTCGCTGTCGACATCGAGACGGCGCTGCTGGACGCCGAGGCGGCGGAGCTGACCCTGGCCGGGCCGCTGGGCCCGCACGAGTTCGCCGTGGACCCGCCCGGCGACGGGCTCACCGATCTGCCGGTCGTCGCCGTGCGTAACCCGGACGCGCTCGTCACGGCACCGGCCGGGCCCCATCTGACGGGCGGCGACCGGCTGCACCAGCAGTACGAGGTGGTGGGCCCGATCGGC
The DNA here is from genome assembly GCF_053599675.1 of Streptomyces sp. NPDC000880. Lineage (NCBI taxonomy): Bacteria > Bacillati > Actinomycetota > Actinomycetes > Kitasatosporales > Streptomycetaceae > Streptomyces > Streptomyces sp. NPDC000880. The sequence goes on from NZ_JBSFMS010000020.1 coordinate 57,912, forward strand.
CAGGGCAGCCACGGGCAGGTGTATCTCGCCCGCGATCTGCTGCTCGACAACCGTCCGGTGGCGCTCAAGGGAATCCTCGACCCGGGAAACCCCGCAGCCGTCCTGCAGGCGCATCAGGAGCGGCTGCGGCTGGTCAGCCTCAACCATCCGTCCGTCATACGGGTGGTCAACTACGCGCGCCATCCGTCGACTTCGGCGGAGTTCATCGTGATGGAGTTCGCCGACGGGGCGCCGCTGGAGTGGGTCGCTGCCCGGATCGCCCAGCACCGTCCCCCGTTCTCCGGGCCCCGGGTGCGGGAGTTCATCGTCGTGTACGGGCTGCTCATCCTGGACGCGCTCAGCTATCTGCACGACCAGGAGGGCCTCGTCTACGGCGATCTGTCCCTCACCAACGTCCTGCACTGCGGCAACGGCATCAAACTCATCGACGTCGCGGGCGTCCGCAAGCCCGGCACGCCAGGACCGGTCAGCCACCGGCCGCCCGAGACCGGCCCCGCGGGCGAGATGACGACCGCCGGCGACCTCTACAGCGTCGGGGCTGTCCTCGGCTCACTGCTCGCCAAGGCTCCCGCGCCGCCCGCCGACCTCGGCACCGAGTCACTGGAGCGCGCCCTGCGGCGCGCCATGGCACCCGATCCCAAGCGGCGTTACGCATCCGCCCAGGAGATGGCCCTCCAACTGCGCGGCGTGCTGCGCGAACTGCGCTCCCTGCGGCTCGGCGAAGAGACCTTCGAGCCGTCCCCGCTCTTCGACCGGGCCGCCACCGCCCTGGACGGTCAGCTCGGCAAGGCCCCGCCGCTGGGCCGCTGGCGGACAGGCGGCACCCGCGGCTACCTCCTCGGCGCGGGGGTGCCCGACCCGGCCGAGGTCGCGGTGGCCCTCCCCATGCCCAAGCCGGACCAGCGGGACCCCAACTGGAAGGAGCTGCAGCGCACTTCGTACGCCGACCCGGCAGGTCTGCTCCAGCTCAGCGACGAGTGGCTGGCCTCCCCCGAGCTGCATCTGCTGCGCTGCCGGCTCCATCTGGAGCTCGCCCGCGACCAAGTGCGCCTGGGGACACCCCCAGCGGTAGCTGGGGGAGGCCGCCGGGGGAGGGACCAGCAGCTGGTCGCCGCCGCGATGGAGCTCGACCGGGCCCGGGGCCTGCTCGGCGAGCGCGCGGACTACGACTGGCGGCTCGACTGGCACCAGGGGCTCACCGAGCTTGCCCACGGCCGCCTGCACCAGGCCCTGACCTGCTTCGACGAGGTGTACTACGCCATCCCGGGCGAGTACGCGCCGAAGCTCGCCCTCGGCTACTGCCACGAAAGGCTGGCGGACGAACGGCGCGCCGCGGACGACGTCGGCACCCCCGCGGCCGCGGCCCGGGAGGACCGCGAGCGGCAGGCCATGCAGTTCTACGACGCGGTGTGGCGGCGCAATCACGCGCTCGGCAGCGCCGCCTTCGGGCTCGCCCGCATCCATCTCGCCCGGCGCAGCCCGGATCTGGCCCTCGCGTTCCTGGACGGTGTGCCCCCGGACTCCCGGCATCGCACCGCGGCGCGTACGGCGATGGTCCGTATCCACGCCAGCCCGCCCGCGGACGGGAGCGCGCCGACGGTGGCTTCTGCGGTGCGCGCGTTCGCCGCGCTGCGCAGGCTGGTCAGCCATGAGGGGCTCACCGACCGGCAGGCGTACGAACGGCTCACCGCGGAGCTCCTGGAACTGCTCCTCGAACTGGTCGGCGCCGCGCGGGAGAAGACCGACCCGCTGGCCGAGCTGCGCGCCTCGCTGCCGCCCGGGATACCCGTCCCGGCAACCGAACGTGAGCTGCGCGAGCAGCTCTCCGCCAGCTACCGCAAGCTGGCCAAGCAGGTGCCGCGCACCGACCGGGCGGAGGACGCGGCGCTCGCGGAGGCGCTGCTCGACAGTGCGTACCGGACTCGTCCGCTTGGCCTGAAGCACTACCGGGACCGGGACCGGGACCGCGACCGGGACCGCGACCGCGACCGGGACCGGGACCGGGCGGCGCGGCCGCTGACCGGATGGCTGCCGCGCCGTCCGCGGCTGCGCGGGCCGGGCGATGACACATGAGCAGCCTGAATCGGCTGCTCCGTCCCGCGCCGGCCCGGCACCGCGGCCCCCGGGAGGGCGCATGACCAGCCGCAAGCTGTTCCGCCCGCGCCTGAGCCGGCTCCGCCCCGCCCTCGCGCGGCTGCGCCCCGCCGCCACCCGTGCCCTCCCCGCCCTGCGCGGGCTCTTCCCCGCCCTGTGGCTGCGCGCCGCGGGCCGCGCCCCCGAGGGCGGCCGCCCCACCGCCGCGTTCCTACGCCGCCGGATGCTGGTGCTGCCCGCGCTCGCCGTGGTCGCTCTCGCCCTCTCCGCGGCCGCCTACGGCGACGTGCACAGCCGTTCGGAGCGGCTGCGGGATCGTTGCGCGCCCGCAGTCGTGGATCTGGCGCAGGCCCGGATCTCCCTTGAACTCGCCCAGGTCCAGGCCGAGTTACGGCTCCGCACCGCCAAGCAGGCCGGCTTCGTCGAGCTCGGCGAGACCTACCGCTCCCTGCTGACCGAGGCCTCGCAGAGCCTCAACCGGGTCGCACAGTCCGGGGCTCTGCACAAGGCGCAGGAGCAGGAGCTGCGGGTCGTCTCCGGCCTGGTCGTCGCATACGACGACAAGATCGCATGGGCCGACCGGAACCGTCTGAGCCCATTGCTGCGCAACGCCGGAGTCGACTACGCCGACGACATGTTGCGCGGTAAGCACCGGACCGTAGCCCAGGCCACCCCCCAGGAGCCCATCTCCATCCTCGACCGCATCGCCGAGCTGGAGCGCCAACTGCACGAGGAGAACCGCGACTTGGCGGCCTGGAGCCCGCTCACCCTGGCCGCGGCGGCCGCCGCGGCACTAGCCGCCGCCCTCTTCGCCTTCGTCCTCGTCGGCACCTCGGTCTTCCTGCGGGACCGGCTGCGGCTGATCAGCCTGCAGTTGGCGGTGGCGTCGGTGCCGGTGCTGCTCACGCCCGTGCTGCTGGCCGTCGGCGGCGCCGAGGAGCACGCCGCGCAGGAGCGGGTGCGTACGACCGTCGGCGTCCTGGAGCACATGGGCGCGGCCCGTAGGGCACCCCGCACGATCGAGTCCACCGCACGCGCGGCGGCCGCCGTGATGCGCGAAGCCCACCCCGACGGCTGGTCGCTGACCGCGGGCATCGTCGTTCCCGCGGCCGGCGTGGGCGCGCTCGCCTGCGGCGTCACGCTCTTCCTCTACGGCCGGCCCTATCCGGCCGTTCGCCCCCGACGGGAGTACACAGACGTATGAAGCGCTTGAGGGCACTGCTGGCCTGCTGTCTGCTCGCCGCTGCCGCCGTGACGGCGGGCGGCTGCTCGGACGCGGCCGAGGAGCGCACCCTGGTCGTCCTCGGCCCGTGGACCGACGGCGAGGAGAAGCCGTTCGTGGAGGCGCTGCGGCGCATCGGTGAGCGGACCGGACGCAGTTACGTCTACAAGGGCACCCGTTCCCTGCGCGAGACGCTGGTGGCCCAGCTCCAGGCGGGCGCGCCGCCGGACCTGGCGATACTGAGCAGCCCCGGCGAGCTCGCCGAGTACGCCAGGGCCAAAGACGCGTATCCGCTCCCTGAGCGGGTGGCCGGGGCCGCGGTCCCGCCGTGGGCGCCCTCGTTGACCATCGAGAACGAGCAGGGCGAGGCCCGTACACGCGCTTACTGGGCGCCGGTGCGGGTCGACCTGAAGTCGCTGATCTTCAGCCGTGCGGAGAGCACCGGGAAGAGGCCGGACTGGTGCCTGGGTGTGGGCTCCGGCGCCACCTCCGGCTGGCCGGGCACGGACTGGGTGGAGGACCTGCTGCTGCAACGCGAGGGGCCCACCGCGTACGAGAGGTGGGCGACCGGCAAGACCTCGTGGTGGCAGACGAAGGCGGCTTGGGAGGAGTGGGCCGAACTGCTCGCCGCGAACGGCGGGAACCTCGGCGCGGAGGGGCTCAAATTGTCCTTCGAGCAGCTCGGCAACGGCCGGTACGGACTGCTGAACAGCGGTCACTGCACCCATGAGCACCAGGGCTCTTTCATCCGCCGCCACTACGGCGACGACGTGCAGCCCGTTTCCACCGCCGCCTTCTTCGACGCGCAGAACACCGATGGGCTCAGCGACGGGCAGAGCGAGGACAACGCGTTCGAGGTGTCCGGCGACATGGCCGCCGTCTTCAAGCCCAGCGCCGCCGCCTGGGACCTGCTCGACCGGCTGACCTCCCGCCAGGCCCGCGAGGACTGGGCGAAGGCGGCGCGGCCCGGGGAGCGGCCGTACTTCCCCGGCGGCGCGTTCGGCACCGTACCGCTGTCGCAGAGCACCCGCGCTGTCCAGGGCCTGTTCGACGGGGCGGGCCAGATCTGCCTGGACGCCTCGGACGCCATGCCGCCGACGCTGCGGGACGCCTTCTACCGCGCCGTACTGGAATTCCTGGGCGCACCGCAGGACGCGAAGCTGCTGGGCCGGCTGCTCGACCGGCTTGATGCGGAACGGATCCTGCAACGGCAGGAGGGGGCGTTCGTACTGGACGATCTCTGCGACAACGTGCCGAAGCCGTCCGGCAGCCAGTGAGGAATGCGCGCGGTTACGCGAACACCACCGTACGGCGGCCGTTGAGCAGGATCCGGTGCTCCGCGTGCCACTTCACCGCCCGCGCCAGCGCCTGGCACTCCACATCGCGACCGATCGCCACCAGCTGCTCCGGGGTGACCCCGTGGCCGACCCGCTCGACCTCCTGCTCGATGATCGGGCCCTCGTCGAGGTCGGCCGTCACATAGTGGGCGGTCGCGCCGATCAGCTTCACGCCGCGAGCGTGCGCCTGGTGGTACGGCTTCGCGCCCTTGAAGCTCGGTAGGAAGGAGTGGTGGATGTTGATGATCCGGCCGCTCAGCTGCTTGCACAGATCATCCGAGAGCACCTGCATATAGCGGGCGAGCACCACCAGCTCGACATTCTCGCCGCGCACCAGCTCCAGCAGCTGCGCCTCGGCGTCGGCCTTGTTGTCCTTGGTGACCGGAATGTGATGGAACGGGACGTCGTACGAGGCGACCAGTTCGGCGAAGTCCGTGTGATTGGAGACGACCGCCGCGATCTCGACCGGCAGCGCGCCGGTCCCGGAGCGAAAGAGCAGGTCGTTGAGGCAGTGACCGAACTTGCTGACCAACAGCACGATCCGCATCCGCTCGTCGGCGAGATGGATCTGCCAGTCCATCTGGAAAGAGTCCCCGACGGCGGCGAAGCTGGCCCGCAGCTTGTCCACGGTCACCGGCGCCTCGGCCGAGAAGTGGACCCGCATGAAGAACAGTCCCGTGTCACGGTCGCCGAACTGCTGACTGTCCTCGATGTTGCAGCCGGTGATGAAGAGATAGCTCGACACGGCGTGCACGATGCCCTGTTTGTCCGGGCAGGAGAGCGTCAGGACGTACTGGTCGGTCATCCTCGTAGGGTGCCATATCCGCCGGGTCCCGGCGGATCCCGGTCCGTCAGGCGGACCCTTCGGGGAGCGGACCCTCAGGCGGACCGCGTCATGATGCGCAGCACATCGAGCGAGCGCGGCGGCACGTCCGGATCCTCGTCGTCGCTCGCCGAAAGGCGTACGTGCGCCTCCCGGGCGGCCCGCACGGCTTCCGGCCAGCCGTGGTGTTCCAGATAGGCCGATACGGGAGCGTCCGCACCGACTTGGTGCATGATCCGCAGCACGCGCAGGACGGCGACATCGACGAGAGCGGCCTCGCCCGAGTCGCGGAAGATCGTCCCGACGTACTTCTCGGCGGACCAGTTGTCCAGCCAGGTGTCCTCGACCAGGCGGTACACGGCGTCGGTGACGTCGCCGTACCCCTCGCGGCCGGCCAGCCAGCACTCCTGATGGAAGACGGGGTCGGAAAGCATGTGCAGCGCCGAGCGCACGTTGCTGCGCCAGCGCCACCAGGGCATGTCATTGAGCGGCATGCCGCCCATGGTGGAGGAGCGACGGCCGCGACGGGAAGAGTTGTCCGAACCTTGCTGCACGCCGCCGATCGTACGTTCCCCTCTCGCACGGCTGGACGCCCCCCTGCAATTCACCTTGCCGTCACCCCTCGTTGAACCATGCTCGCTACTCCGTTACCCGGGAAGCGGAAATGTGGCGGAGCATGACCGGTTGGCGACGTTCCTCCTCCACCCGCCCATCAAAGACCGCTCGGATTCGCGCCATATGCATGACGACGGCTGCCGTGGCAGCCGGTGCGTCCCTGGTCACGGGCTGTGGCGTCCTCCCCGGCGGCTCGGGGGGCAGGGAGCCCATCAAGGTAATGACCTTCGCCCCCGAGGAGACACGGGCGACGAACATGCCCGGCATGCCGGCGATGGCGAAGGCCTACGCCCGCTGGGCCAAGGCGCACGGCGGGCTCGACGGACACGAGCTGCGCGTCATCTCCTGCAACGAGCAGAACACCTCAACCGGCGCCGCCGCCTGCGCCCGGCGGGCGGTCAAGGAGGGCGTCGTCGCGGTCGTCGGCTCGTACAGCCAGCACGGCGAAGCCTTCATGGCCCCGCTGGAGGCCGCGGGTATCCCCTTCATCGGCGGCTACGGGATATCCGAGGAGGAGTTCACCAGCTACCTCTCCTACCCCGTCAACGGCGGCCAGGCGGCCCTGCTGGCCGGCAACGGCGAGCAGCTCGCGGACGCCTGCGACCGGGTCTCGCTGGTGCGGCCCAACACCATAGCCGGCGACGAACTGCCCGGGCTGCTCAACGCCGGCCTCGCGAAGGGCGATCGGCACGAGTCCGCGGACATCCTGGCGGCGGAGGACGCGACGGACTACACCGCGCAGGCCGAGCAGGCCCGCAAGAAGGCGGGGTCCGGACCCGGGTCGGGCTCCGGGTCGGACGACCGCCCGGGGTGCGTCACCGTCGCGCTCGGCGACCGTACCGAGACCTTCTTCGACTCCTTCCGGCGGCTGCCGGAGGACGACCGGAAGATCCGGGTCTCCTCGGTCATGGGCTCCGTCGGCCAGCCCCTCATCGACCGCACCGGCGGCCGCAACGGCCCGTTCGAAGGCGCCTACATCACGGGCTGGTACCCGGACGCCGGCGACGCGCGCTGGGGCGAGATGGAGCAGGTGATCCGCACCCACGCGTTCGGCGACAACCGCATCGACCCGGCCGACGCGGGCGTGCAGACCACCTGGATCGCGTACACCGTGCTGCGGACGGTCATCCAGTCGCTCGACTCGGACCACATCACGCCGGGGAAGATCTCGCACGCCCTGGACAGCGGGGTACCGGTGACGACCGGCGGGCTGACTCCCACCCTGCGCTGGGAGTACGTGGACATGCTCGGGACGCCCGGCTTTCCGCGGATCGTGAACCACAGCGTGACGTTCCAAGTGGTGCGCGACGGGCGGCTGGTCTCCCAGAAGCCGGGCTTCGTGGACGTCAGCAAGACGCTGTCGGCTTCCGCCGTCGCGTCCGGCTGACGCCGCGCGTCTCGTCTCCTGTCGTCCCCTACAGCTGGTCACTGCGCCGCTGGGTGAGGCCGTACTTTCCAGCGATGGCGTTCCACAGCCCGGAGGCTTCCTGCTTGGCTTTGGTCGCGTCTCCGCTGGCACGGGTGGCCAGGGCGGTCTGTCCCGTATTGCGCGCCTTGCCGTCCTTGCAGCCGTTCTTGCCCTTGACCTGCTTGGCCCAGGCCGCGTAGTGGTCGTCTGCCGATGCGGACGCCTGCCAGGCCTTGGTGAGCGACGCGGTCAGCTGGGCGTGGCTGGGCAGCTTGTCCACGGCGAGCCCCCCAAGGCGCGTCACCAGACCGCGGCGCTGCTCCGCGGCCCCGCTCAGATCACTGGCCGCCTGGTCCAGGTTCTTGCACTGCTTGATGTTCTCCACCGAGCGGATGACCGCGGCGCGGCTGTTGTTGCTGTCGGCGAGGAGCTTGTCGAGCGCCTCGGCCTGCGGCTTGGCGGGGTCGTCAGCGGCCTTGGGGTTGTTACTGGGGGCGTCAGAGGCGGCGGCGACGTTCTTGCCGGCGCCGGGGTCGGTCTTCCCGTCCCCGGAGCCGCCGAACATGACGGCGCTCACGCCGAGCCCGAGGACGGCACAGCCGACGACGACAGCGGCGATGACGGGCACATGCGCGGACTTACGCCGCCGGGGCTCGCGCTCGGGACCCTGCGGCTCGTACGGCGCCTGCGGCTGCGGGTACTGCGGTTGCTGGTACTGCTGCTGACGGGGCGGCTGAGCGGCCGCGCGCGGAGCCCCGAACGGGGGCAACTGCTGTGTGGCGTCCGGGGGTTGGGCGGCGGGCGCGTCCGTACGGAAGAGGCTGTCGAACTCCGCGGGCGGCTGCCGGTCACCGGGAGCTCCCGGCCGGATCCCAAAGGGCGCGGCGGAGGGCGCGGGGGGCACGGGCGCGATGTACTGCGTGGCCTCGGCGTCGGGCCCCGGGACGGGCGCCTGCGCGCGCCCGGCCCCGAGGAACTGCGTCGACTCGGCGGGAGTCTCGGGCGGCAGCGCCCCGGGCGCGACAGGAGGGATGTACTGCGTGGCGTCGGAGTCCCCCATGGGGACGGCCTGCGGGGGCAGAGCCTGCGGCAGCGGTTGCGCGCCGTAGGAGGCCTGGGGGGCCTGCCCCTGCGGGTGCGCGTCGTACCCCGCCTGCTCCGGCGGCAGCACGTCATACCCGGTCTGAGCGGGCGGCAGAGCCCCGTACCCGGCCTGAGCGGGCGGGAGCGAGTCGTACCCGGTCTGAGCGGGCAGCGGAGCGCCGTACCCGGCCTGCGCGGGCGGGAGCGCGTCGTACCCAGCCTGCGGCGGCAGCGGCTGCCCGCCGTACCCCGTCCCCGCATGCGGGGCATCGCCCCAGCCGTGCTGCGCGACCGGCCCACCGTCCGCCGGCGGCCCGGGCTGCCCGGGCTGCTGCTGCGGTCCCCACGGCTCGCCCCACGGCTGTCCGCCCGCCGGAGCCACCTGGGCGTCGGAGACGCCTGGAATCCAGGGCTCACTTCCGTCGGCGGGAAGCACGACGCCTTCATGCGCGGGCCGCGCAGCAGGCAGCTGCCGCTCGTCACCCTGTCCGCTTTGCGTCACCGGGACTCCTACGTGTGGACCTACGGCCGTCGGCTCACGCTACCGGGTACCTCAGCGGCTCCGCACACACGTGTGGAAGCAGTAACAAGAAGCCTCCTTAAGACGCTGTTAAGGGTCGGCCGCCGATGCGCTCCAGAAGCGTCCCGAAAGACACCCCTTAGGCCGCCTGGAGCTCCAGCCGCGCCCCGAACTCCCGCACCGCCGACTCGTCCCTGTACGGCTCGAGCCGTTGCTGGAGGTCTTCCAGATACTCCGCGCCCCGGCTCGAGCGCAGCCTCCCCAGCAGTTCCACCGCGCGCGTGCCCGTGTGACAGGCCTGTTCCACCTCACGCTGCTGGACCTGGGCCGTGGCCAGCAGAACGAGGCCGATCGCCCGGCGCCTGGCCCTCGAATCCGGGTGACCGTCCAGCGCCTGGGACGCGTGGTGCGCGGCCGCCTCCGCCTGGCCCAGGTCGCGGTAGCAGTGCGCCAGCTCGTCCGCGAGATAGGCGTGGTCGAAGTGGGCGATCCACACCGGGTCGTCGCCCGCCGACGGATCGGCCCGCTCCAGCGCGGCGAGCGCCTTGCCGGCCACCTCGTGGCAGGTGCGGGCGTCGCCGAGCAGGGCGTGCCCGCGCGCCTCGGCCGCCAAGAACATCGCCTCGGCCCGCGGGGTGACCTGCCCCCGCGCGCCTTCCTGCGCGGCCCGCGCCAGCTGGGCGATCTCCCGGGGGTTCCCCAGCTGCGCCGCGAGGTGGCTCATGGAGGCCGCCAGCACATACCCGCCGTACCCACGGTCCCCCGCCGCCTGGGCGAGGCGCAGCGCCTGGATGTAGTAGCGCTGGGCGAGCCCGGGCTGACCGGTGTCGACGGCCATGTAGCCGGCGAGCTCCGTCAACCGGGCGACCGCCGCGAACAGTTCGCGGCCGACCGATTCGCGGTACGACCCCGAAAGGAGACCGGAGACCACGCTGTTCAGGTAGTGCACGAGGACCGGACGGACGTGCCCGCTGCCGAAGCGGTGGTCCAGCTCGGTCAGGGCTGTCGTCATCGCCCGTACCGCTTCGACGTCCGAGGCCCCGACCCGCGCCCCCGCCGTACGCGCCACCTGCGTGTCCGCACCGGTGATCAGCCAGTCGCGGCTCGGCTCGACCAGCGCGGAGGCGGCGACCGCCGACCCGGACAGGAAGTCGCGGCGGCCGACGTCGCTGCGCCACAGCTCGCAGACCTGCTCGATCGCGCCGACCACGGTCGGCGAGAACTGCAGGCCGACGCCCGTCGCCAGGTTCTTGCCGTTCGCCATGCCGATTTCGTCGATCGTGACCGTACGGCCGAGTTTGCGGCCGAGCGCCTCCGCGATGATTCCCGGCGCCCGGCCGCGCGGCTGCTGCCCGCGCAGCCAGCGCGCAACCGATGTCTTGTCGTAGCGCAGGTCCAACCCGCGCTCAGCGCCGACCATGTTGACTCGGCGGGCGAGGCCGGCGTTGGAACACCCGGCTTCCTGAATGAGCGCCTGCAACCGTTCGTTCGGTTGTCGGGCGACGAGAGGCCTGGCTGCCATGACTACCCCCTGAGGCCGCGGTGATCCATGAAGTGATCACTGCCCGGCTGATATACGGAGAATGCAGACTTGGAGCGAGTTCGTCGGTTTTTCCCGGGAATCGGCGTGACCCCCTGCGAGTGGCTACCCACCCGCCGCGGTCCGGCCTCATGCGCGCCCCCACCCGTGCACCCGTGCGCCCTGCGTGCAGGACCGATGCTTCGCGCCCCGCCCACGGCACGCCCGTAACCCAAGGTGACGGCGGTAGTTGAGTGTGTCGTGGAAGAGACCATCGGAGTCATGGAAGCCGCGCAGATCCCCCAGCAGCGAGGTGAGCAGCAGCTGGAACATGCCGTGCGGTACGCGGAAGAGAGGCACTGGGACGTGTTCCCCGGCACCTGGCTCGAGGCGGTGGACGGCAGAGAACACTGCTCGTGCGGCGACGTCGCCTGCGCCTCGCCCGGCGCCCACCCGGCAAGGCCGGACTGGGGCAACCAGGCGACCGGGAGCGCGACCGCGGCCCGCCGGCTGTGGTCGAAGCAGCCGAAGGCGTCGATCCTGCTGCCGACCGGCCGCACCTTCGACGCCATCGACGTCCCCGAGTCCGCGGGCTTCCTGGCCCTCGCGCGATTGGAGCGGATGGGCCTCCCTCTCGGTCCGGTGACCTGCACCCCCAACCGCCGGATGTTGTTCTTCGTACTGCCCGGAGCCGCCCTCAAGGTCCCCGATCTGATCCGCACCCTGGGCTGGGCGCCGAGCGCCATCGATCTGATCGCGCGCGGCCAGGGCCACTATGTAGCGGCCCCGCCGACCCGCATCGGCGGCCATGGCGCGGTGCAGTGGGCGCGCCGCCCCACCTCCGCCAACCGGTGGCTGCCGGACTCGGACGAGTTGATCAGCCCGCTGGCGTACGCATGCGGGCGGGAGGCGGCAGCCGAACGAGCACGCCGTCGATAGGGCGTGCCGTACATAAGGTGGACCTGTACAGACATGGGGACACCGAAAGGCAGGGCACCATGCCGGACCAGGCAATTGGAGCCACAGAGGCGGGCGGAGCGCACACAGCGCCGCCCGCCGTTCGCGTTGAGGGGCTGTGGAAGCGGTTCGGCGAGCAGATCGCGGTCGCCGGCATCGATCTGACGCTCCCCGCCGGCAAGTTCATCGGTCTGGTCGGACCGAACGGCGCGGGCAAGACGACGACCCTTTCGATGGTGACGGGCCTGCTCCGCCCGGATCAGGGGCGGGTGGAGGTGTCGGGCCGCGATGTGTGGCGCGATCCGGTCGAGGTGAAGTCCCGGATAGGCGTGCTGCCGGAGGGGCTGCGCCTCTTCGAGCGCCTCTCGGGCCGCGAGCTGCTCGTATACAACGGGCGGCTGCGGGGCCTGCCGGGCGCCGAGGTCGACGAGCGCACCACGCAGCTTCTGGACGTACTGGACCTGGCGGGCGCGCAGCACAAATTGGTCGTCGACTACTCGACGGGCATGCGGAAGAAGATCGGACTCGCGACCGCTCTGCTCCACAACCCCGAAGTGCTGTTCCTGGACGAGCCGTTCGAGGGCGTCGACCCGGTGTCGGCGCAGACGATCCGCGGCGTCCTCGAGCGGTACACCGCGTCGGGAGCCACGGTCGTCTTCTCCAGCCATGTGATGGAACTGGTGGAGTCGCTGTGCGACTGGGTGGCGGTGATGGCCGCGGGCCGCATCCGCGCGCACGGCCCGCTGGCGGAGGTACGGGGCGATGCGCCGTCGCTGCAGAGCGCGTTCCTGGAGCTGGTGGGGGCGAACAGCCGGGACTCCGGTCAGTCGCTGGACTGGCTCGGCGGCGGTGGCTCACGGTGAACACCGCTTCCCTGGCCCTCATTTTCGTAAGGCTGAAGCTGTCGCTGCTGCGCAACGGACTGCGGCAGTCGTCCGGCCGCAGGGCCGCGTACATCTCGTCCATCGTCGTCACCCTGCTCTTCGCGGCGCTCCAGCTCATCGGCCTGATCGCGCTGCGCGGAAACGATCACGCGGCGTCGGTGGTGGTGCTGTTGACGGCGCTGCTGGCACTCGGCTGGGCGGTGATGCCGCTGTTCTTCCCCAGCGGTGACGAGACGCTGGACCCGACCCGTCTGGTGATGCTGCCGCTGCGTCCCCAGCCTCTTGTACGGGCCCTGCTCGCCGCATCGCTCGTCGGCATCGGCCCGCTGTTCACGCTGTGCCTGGTGGTGGGCTCGGCGATCGCCCTCGCGCACGGGGCGGCCGGGGTTCTGGTCTCCGTCCTCGCCACCCTGCTCACACTGCTGGTGTGCGTGGCGCTGGCCCGAGCGGTCGCGGCGGCCAACATCCGCCTGCTGACCTCGCGCAAGGGCCGCGACCTGGCGGTACTCAGCGGTCTGGTGATCGCGGTGGGCATCCAGGTCGTCAACTTCGGCGCACAGAGGATCGGGAACGCGGGCGGTCTCTCGGCGCTGGACCCGGTGGCGGGGATCGTACGGTGGCTGCCGCCGGCGGCCGCGATCGGCGCGGTGGATTCGGCGAGCGAGGGCTCGTACGCGGTCGCGGTGGGGCAGTTGGCGCTCTCTGCCGTGGCTCTGTTCGCTCTGTTGTGGTCCTGGCAGCGCAGCCTGACGAAGCTGATGACGACCCCGGACGGCTCGACCCTGGCCGCGGCTTCGGAGCCGGGCCGCAAGGAGGCTACGGCTATATCGTCCGGCTTCCACCAGCTGCTGCCCGAGGGACGCACCGGAACGGTGATGCAGCGGAGCCTGCGCTATGTGTGGCGCGACCCGAAGACGAAGGCGGCGTGGGTGACGGCGCTGGCGATCGGTCTGATCGTGCCGCTCTTCAACGCGCTGCAGGGCACGGGCTCGATCTACTTCGCCTGCTTCGCGGCGGGGATGCTCGGTATCCAGATGTACAACCAGTTCGGCCAGGACACGTCCGCGTTCTGGATGGTGGCGCTGACGATCTCGTCCACGAAGGACGCGTACACGGAACTGCGCGCCCGCGCCCTGGCGTTGCTGGTGATCACCCTCCCGTACACGGTCCTGGTCTCGTCCCTCACCGCGGCCGTGCTCGGCGACTGGAAGGCCCTGCCGGAGGTGCTCGGCCTATCCTTCGCGCTGCTGGGCGCGATGCTGGCGACGGGGGCGGTGGCGTCGGCCCGTTTCCCGTACTCGATCCCGCAGGACAGCGCGTACAAGAACGTCGCGCCGGGCCAGGGCGGGCTCGCCTGGATCTCGATCTTCGGCGGCATGGTCTCGGCGGCGGTGCTGTGCGCCCCGGTGATCGCCCTGACGATCTGGCTGCATGCCTCCAACTCCCATTCGGCGCTGTGGCTGCTGCTGCCGCTGGGCACGGCGTACGGCATGCTGATCGGGTGGGCGGGTGTACGGGTGGCGGCGCCGCAGACGGCGAGGAGGCTGCCGGAGATTCTGACGGCGGTCAGTAAGGGGTGAGGGGTCAGGGGTGAGGGCCAGGGGTGAGGGGCCTGCTGGTGGGGAGCTGAGCACGCGTGAAGTAGCGTCACGGCCATGTCGACGCCGCCACCCCCGAACCCGTATACGCAGCCGCAGTATCCGCAGTACCCGCAGCAGGGTTACGCGCCGCAGCCCCAGTACCAGCAGCCGTACCCGGGGACGGGTGGCCCGGCGTACGGCTGGGGCGCGCCGCCGCCCCAGCCGCCGAAGAAGAACCAAGGCCCGAAGATCGCGCTCATCACGCTGGCGTGCATCGCGGGTGTATTCGCCTTCGCCTGGTTCGGGAACAACGTCGTCGGTGGTGGCAGCGGCGGAAGCAGCGGGAGCTTCCCGCAGGCGGAGTACCAACTGACGCTCCCCGAGACGCTGCTGGACGGAGAGTACAAGCTGGGCGAGGACCAGTCCGACAAGCGCCAGGACGGGCTGGCCGGCACGAGCGATGCCAACATCCGCGACGCCAAGGCCGCCGTGGCGCAGTACCTCTCGACGTCGGAGTCCGGCGTCCTGGTCATCTCGGGCATGTACGGCCGCATCAAGGACCCGGACGAGGCCCGCACGAGCATCCTGGAGGGCGCCGGGGAGTCGGACGGGTCCACCATCGCCGTACCCGCCAAGGACTTCACTCCGGCCGGCTCGGAAGTGACCATCACCTGCCAGGTACTGACGACGGAACAGACCGGCGGCGGAACGTCCACGCTCCCGATGTGCGCCTGGGCCGACGACAACACCAACGCGGCGGTCGGCCTGACCAACGTCCAGATCGCCAAGCAGTCCCCGGAGGAGGTCGACCTCAAGGCGGTGGCGGAGGCGACGCTGAAGGTCCGTGAGGAGACCCGTAAGCCGATCGGCTGACTCGCCCACACAACTCCGCACCCTCATTGCGGCCATCGGAGCGACACCCGCTGATTAGCACGCGTATACGTTCCGCCCCACAGACGGACCGCGCCGCGACGCCCGCACCCCTCACCGAGCGATGCTTTCCAGTCGAAGCAGCCCGCCCGAACAAAGTACCGTCCAAACATTTACGCAGCTCAGACGGTAGTTTTGCGCTACACCATCAATGATCGTCCACATACTGGACACGCTCCCGCACCCACCCCGAGCTGCCCGAACGACCATTCGGTAACCCTCACTGCAACGTACGCGGCCGGAAAGTGGCGATGGATGTGCACTCACTGTCCGCATGCGCAAGACTCCCGACCGCAATCGCCCCCCGAGCGAAGGAGTTGCACACATGCGTTACATCCTCAACACAGTCGCCGCGACCGCCACGACAGCCGCCCTCCTGCTGACCGGCACGGCCGCCGCGGGCGTCGCACAGGCCGAGCCCACGCAAACTGCCCAGCCCGCCCAGGCGAAGAGCCTGTACGCCCCCTCCGCCCTCGTACTCACCATCGGCAAGGGCGAGGACGCGGTAACCGCCACCGTCGAGCGCGCCGTAACCCTGAACTGCGCCCGGCGCCCCGACGGCACCCACCCCATGCCTGCGGCCGCGTGTATGGAACTGCTGTACATCGAGGGCGAGTTCGGCGCGCTGACCGAGACCCCGTCGACGAAGAGGTGCACGCGCCAGTGGGCCCCGGTCGTGGTCACCGCCCAGGGCGTGTGGCAGGGCAAGCGGGTCGCGTGGTCGGCCACGTTCGGGAACGCGTGCGAGATGGAAGGCAGCCTGGCCGACGGCGCGGTCTTCGCCTTCTAACCCTGCGCGACGTTCTAACCCTGCGCGGCGCGGCGCGCGACGTTCCACGAGGCCGTTGACTTCCGCTGCCCGTCCTAAAGGGCGGGGATTCCTGCCACGGTCGGCTGACCGTCTCGGGCGCGGTTGGCCGAGCTGCTTGGGGCATTGCAGGAGCGCACGCCCACGGACATCGAGATCCGCCCGTCCCGTCTGACCGTTGACGGCGTGGTCTTCGGCCTCATCCCCGCATGCCACGCCGAGTTCGCGGCCGAAGACGACTGGGCGGAGCCCTACCCGGACGGTCTTAGCTTCTCGGCGCCTTGGGACGGCCAGTACGAAACTTAGAGGGTTAACCCTTGATCATTGCTTCCATTCGATAACCCAGCGCGCCTCCTCGAAGAACTGGCGAAGGAACGGCTCATCCTCAACCCGTTCTTCCCCGCCATCGTTCTGGAACTCGCGATCCGAAGCTGTCAGTACGAAATAGCCGGGCCGCATTTGGCGCCACACCTCAAGGCGTCAGCACCCCGTCCAAGAATGGCTCGATCGCCGTCCGCCACCCCTCCGGCTGGTCGTAATGCACCAGGTGGCCCGCGTCCGCCACCTCCGCGTACTCGCCCCGCGGCAGGACCCTGACCATCTCCTGGGCCTCCGCGCGGCCCAACTCCCCGTCCAGGCCGCGCACCACCAGGGTCGGGCACTGGACCTGGGCCAGCTCCTCCCAGTGGGGGTCGTATACCCATGTCTCACGGGAGGTCAGCATCTGGCGGCGGGAGAACACCGGGCGCCAGCCGTCCGCCCGTTCCGCCATTACTTCTGCGAAGAATTCGCCGCGGGTCGGACTGGGGCGCTCGACCCACGGATCGTCCTCGCCGAACCACTTCCGTACGTCCGCCAGCGTCGCAAAGGGGACGGGCCAGGAGCGGAACCAGTCGTCCCACTCGCGCTGCGAGGCCGCGCCCAGCGCCGAGGCACGCATGTCGCAGATAATCAGGGCCTGGACCAGGTCCGGGCGTTTGGCTGCCAGTTGCCAGGCGGTGAGCGCGCCCATCGAGTGGCCGATCAGGGTCACCGGGGCGAGGCTCAGCCGTTCGATCGCGGCCTCGGCGTCGGATACATACGCCTCGCGGGTGAACGGGCCCTCGGCCGGCTTGTCGCTGCGGCCGTGACCGCGCTGGTCAAGGGCGACCGCGCGGTGACGCTCCGCCAGCCAGCGGGCCGTGGACGCCCAGTGGGAGGCACGGCCCATCAGTCCGTGGAGCAATAAGACCCCAGGCGCAGGGGTGTGCACGGCCTCGCCCGGCCCCTTGGGTGGATCCGCGAACTCCCAGGCAGCCAGGCGTACGCCGTCGGCTCCGGTTACGTCGATGCGCCGCACCATGTGGCCTGGCACCCCCTTCTCTCCCCCGGTGATCGAGACCGCGCCGAGCCCCTGTCGAGCTCTGGCGAGTACCGCCAGACTATCGAACCTCTATTCGAGAAAACCCTTCTGCCGCGCAACACCCCTCGTTCGAGTGACCGCCTTCAAGGATTGATGCCCGTGGCCGAGGGGAGATTTTCAGCGGGAGGCGGGCCGCTCGGGGAAGACGGTCCGAGGGGATTGACCCTGAGAGCTCGGGGCTCCGGGTCAGCACAGGGGAGGACAGGCCCCGGCGCCGATAGGCGCCGGGGCCCTCCTGTGCGTACGGGCCGCATGGCATGCGCTGGGCGTGCGGGGCCTGCTGGGCGTACCGAATGTGCTGGGCGCGGTTTTGTGCGGGCGGAGCATACGACGGGCGCATCACCCTGATCCCTCCCCGGCCGTCGGGTCATGCCTCAGCCACAGAGTGGCACGCGATTCGCCCGGGCGCTGCCATTCCGGACAGAAATCGGTTGCTGGCTGGCGGAAAGCGAGGTGACGGTTACCCAGCTATTCCGGCTACTGCTTGGCCACGAAGACGTGCGAGGCGACATCCGCCTCCAGCTCCGCCGCCTCGCCGCTGCTGCCCACCAGCACCCCGCCCGCGGACTCCGTCACGCTCACCACCGAGCCGGGCTGCACGCCCGCCCGCCGCAGCGTGTACATCAGCTGGGCGTCCGTCTGGATCGGCTCGCCGATACGCCGTACGACCACGGTCTTGCCGTCCGCGCCCGGGTCCAGGTCCGCCAGCGACACCATGCCGTCGTCCAGGAACGGATCGGCCTCCGCCTTCTCGCCCAGCTCCTCCAGGCCCGGGATCGGGTTGCCGTACGGCGACTCCGTGGGGTGGCGCAGCAGCTCCAGCACGCGCCGCTCCACCGCCTCGCTCATCACATGCTCCCAGCGACACGCCTCCGCGTGGACCTGCTCCCACTCCAGGCCGATCACGTCTACGAGCAGACACTCGGCAAGGCGGTGCTTGCGCATCACGCGCGTCGCCAGCCGCCGGCCCTCGTCGGTCAGCTCCAGGTGGCGGTCGCCGGCGACCATCACCAAGCCGTCCCGTTCCATACGGGCCACGGTCTGGCTGACCGTCGGACCGCTCTGGTCGAGTCGCTCGGCGATACGGGCGCGCATGGGCACCACACCTTCCTCTTCCAGCTCGAGGATGGTGCGGAGATACATCTCCGTCGTGTCGATCAGTCCGGACATACGTGCCCCTCGATGAAATCGTGCGCTACGGCCCCGACTCAATTCTGACGCATCCCACTGACAAGCGTGCCGTGCCAGGGAAGCCTGTCGGAGAGCCCGTATTGACAGGGCAATGGTCCAGACCGCAACGTGATCCGCGACACTGGTGTTCCCGCCGCGTGCCATGTGGTCGTTCCCCCTGCGTTGCCTGCGTACGCATCTACCCGTCCTCCGGAAGGGCTCAGCGATGAGCGAGAGCAAGCTGGCCGGTCAGTTCTTCGACGCCGCGATCGGTCTGCTGGAGCGCGTACGGGACGAGGAGGCGGCGACCATCGAGGCCGCCGGGGTCGCGATCGCCGACACCGTCGCTGCGGGCGGGCGGCTCTTCGCCTACGGCGCAGGACACTCGTCGCTCGCCGCGCAGGACGTCGTCTACCGGGCCGGCGGCCTCGCCCTGATGAACCTGCTCGCCGTGCCCGGCACCGTCGGCGTCGACGTCATGCCGGCGACGCTCGGCTCCGCGCTGGAACGGGTGGACGGGCTCGCGGGGGCGGTGCTCGACGCCAGCCCGGCCAGGTCCGGCGACGTACTCGTGATCGTCTCGCTGTCCGGGCGGAACGCGCTGCCGGTGGAGATGGCGATGAACGCGCGAGCGCTCGGGCTCAAGGTCATCGGCGTGACATCGGCGGCGTACGCGCGGGAGACGACGTCCCGGCATGTGTCCGGCACGTTCCTCAAAGACCACTGCGACATAGTGCTCGACTCGAAGATCGCGGTGGGGGACGCGGAGCTGACGCACGAGGGGATCGAGGCGCCGTTCGCGCCGGCATCGACGGTCGTGACGAGCGCGCTGATGCAGGCGATGGTGGTGGCGGCGGCGGAGAGACTGGTGGAGCGGGGGATCGAGCCGCCGCTGCTGAGGTCGGGGAATGTGGATGGGGGGCACGAGTGGAATGGGCGTGTGATGAGTGAGTACGGGGACCGGATCTTCTTCCGCCACTAGGTGGTGGGGGTGGGGCCGCTGCGCGGGCTTTCCCCCACCGCGCCCCTTCCCGGCTGTGTCAATTCGTTGGCTCCGCCGCGTGGGGCGAGCAAGCCCCCAGGCCTGTGGTGGCCACCGCCCTGGGCAATGTCTTCGGCTCGTACGTCCTGGTCGTCGCCGTCGCGCTGGGCGTCGG